>CALBTN010000225.1 GCA_937967345.1 uncultured Rubrivivax sp.
GAGCAGTTCTACCTGGAAGGCCAGATCAGCTACGCGGTGCCGCTGGAGGGCGGCGGCATGCGCGTGCACTGCTCGACCCAGCACCCCAGCGAGATGCAGCAGGTGGTGGCGCACGCACTGGGTGTGGCCTCGCACGCGGTGCTGGTCGAATGCCGGCGCATGGGGGGGGGATTCGGCGGCAAGGAATCGCAGTCGGCGCTGTTCGCCTGCATCGCCGCGGTGGCCGCGCGCAAGCTGAACCGCCCGGTCAAGCTGCGCCCCGACCGCGACGACGACTTCATGATCACCGGCCGGCGCCACGGCTTCGAGTTCGACTACGCGGTCGGCTACGACGATGCGGGCCGCATCCTCGGCGCCGAGGTGACGATGATCTGCAACGCCGGTTTCAGCGCCGACCTGAGCCCGCCGGTGATGACGCGCGCGATCTGCCACTTCGACAACGCCTACTGGCTGCCCGAAGTGGCGATCCACGGCTTCTGCGCGAAGACCAACACGCAGAGCAACACCGCCTTTCGCGGCTTCGGCGGGCCGCAGGGCGCGCTGGTGATGGAGCAGATCCTCGACAGCATCGCACGCGAGCTGAAGCTCGATGCGCTGTCGGTGCGGCGCACCAACTTCTACGGCAAGACGGCAAACAACGTCACGCCGTACCGCCAGACGGTGGTCGACAACGTGATCCACGAGCTGGTCGACGAACTGGCCGCAACCAGCGACTACAGCGCGCGGCGCGAGGCGGTGGCCGCATTCAACGCCGCGAGCCCGGTATTGAAGAAGGGGCTGGCGCTGACGCCGGTGAAGTTCGGCATCTCGTTCAACGTCAACCACTACAACCAGGCCGGCGCGCTGGTGCACGTGTACCTGGACGGCTCGGTGCTGGTCAACCACGGCGGCACCGAGATGGGCCAGGGGCTGAACACCAAGGTGGCGCAGGTGGTGGCGCACGAACTCGGCATCGCGCTGGCGCGCGTGCGCTGCAGCGCCACCGACACGAGCAAGGTCGCCAACACCTCGGCCACCGCGGCCTCGACCGGCAGCGACCTGAACGGCAAGGCAGCGCAGGACGCGGCGCGGCAGATCCGCGAGCGGCTGGCCGCGCTGTTCGCCAAACAACATGGCGTCGATGCGAAGGGCGTGCGCTTCGAGGCGGGACGCGTGCGCGGCGGCAATGCCGACGTCGCCTTCGACGAACTGGTCGCCCAAGCGTACGTGGCGCGGGTGCAACTGTGGAGCGACGGCTTCTATGCCACGCCGGGGCTGCACTGGGACCGCACCACCCTCACCGGCCGGCCGTTCTACTACTTCGCCTACGGCGCGGCGGCGAGCGAAGTGGTGATCGACACGCTCAGCGGCGAATGGAAGCTGCTCAGAGCCGACCTGCTGCACGACGTCGGCCGCTCGCTCAACCCGGCCATCGACATCGGCCAGGTCGAAGGCGCGTTCGTGCAGGGCATGGGCTGGCTCACCACCGAGGAGCTGGTGTGGCACCCGAAGAGCGGCGCGCTGCTGACGCATGCGCCCAGCACCTACAAGATCCCCACCGCCAACGATGTGCCGCAGGCGCTGCACACGCGGCTGTTCGCCAACACCAACGTCGAAGACAGCATCCACCGCAGCAAGGCGGTCGGCGAACCGCCGCTGCTGCTGCCCTTCAGCGTGTTCTTCGCCATCCGCGATGCGGTGTCCGCCGCGGGCGGGCATGCCAAACAGCCGGCGTTGAGCGCGCCGGCGACGCCGGAGGCGATCCTGCGGGCGGTGAATTCAGTGGGCTGACGGACGACCGGCGGCAGCGCGTGGCGGGCACCGCTCAGGTGGACGCCAAGAAGCGCGCGAACACCGGGTTGAACCGATCGGGCCCTTGCAGGAAGGGTGCGTGGCCCAGACCGGGCAGCACCAGCGCGCGGCCCTCCCACAGCCGCCCGTAACGCAGCGACGCGATGTAGTCCAGGTTCACGAACGCATCGTCGCTGCCGTTGACCACAGCCAGCTCGGCCCTTGCGTCGCGCACGATCGCCACTTCATCCAGCGCCCGGCCGGCCGCCAGCGATTCGAACAGCATGCGCCGAAACCGCCCATCGGCACGCTTGCACATCGCCAGCAGATGGGGGTCGACTTGGCCGTTGACCGCGCAGGTGTGCTGCGCATAGAGCAAGGCTTCGTCGTCGCTGAAGTGTTCCTTGCCGGTCAGCCCCATCACCGCGCTGGGCTTGAATGCCGCGCCCATCACCGACAAGTCCAGCGGGATCGGCGGCGTGCCTACGATCATCAACGCGCGCACCAGCTCGGGCCGCCGGCCCAGCAGCTCCAGGCCGATATGACCACCCAGCGACCAGCCCAGCAGATGCACCGCACCCGTCGCCAGCCGATCGAGCACGGCGGCGCACACGGCGGCGAAGCCGTCGAGCGCGTAGGTCGCCAGCGGGTCGGCCGCGTCGGCCGAGGCGCCGTGGCCCGGCAGGTCGAGCGCGATCAGGCGCCACCCCGACAGCAGCGCGCTGTCGAGCTGGTGCACGAATACCTGCCAGCAGCCGGAGTTGCCATGCACCAGCAACACCGGCGGCCCGTCGCCGCGGCTTTGCGCGACCGACACCTCGCCCAGCGGCGTCGTCAGCGTGGAAACATGCATCGGTGGGCCTCGCCGTCAGTTCGGATGGGGCGATTCTGGTGCAGCGCGACAGATGCGATGCGCGGCGGCAGCGCCAGCAGCGCCCGCTCAGCGGCCGGCGCGAAACGGCCCCGCATCGCAGTGATCGTTGCTCAGATCACAGTCCTGCCCCATCCATTCGTAGAAGCGCCGCGGCTCGCCTTCGATGGCCAGGATGACGCGGCGCACGGTCGGGAACTGGCGCAGCGTGCGTTCGACCGCGGTCTGGAATTCGGCGGCGCCGCAGCTCGAGCTGGCACCGGCCAGTTGCTCACGCAGGTCGTTCAGGTCGACATAGGCCGTGCCATGCTCGATCACCACACGCCGCAGCAGGCCCGCGGTGGCAGCAGAGAACGGTGAGCGGTAGCCATCGGCGCGCTCGGCCTCGGTCGGCCCGGCGAAGAGCTGGCGCAGCGCCGCGGCGGCCACGCCTTCGGTGCGCGGCACCTGACGCGCGCGCTCGAAGACGATGGCGCAGTCGGCCGGCACGGCGGCGCGCTGCGCGTTGTTGAAGTACACGCGCAGCGTGGTGGTCGCGGCCACCGCGTGCCCGGCCGCGGCCAGCGCCAGCGCGGCGGCGCAGGCGCGCAGCTTCACTCGGGGATGAACAGCAGGTTGCGCTCGGACGACCAGCTCAGCACCGCGTCCTCGTCGACCGCGGTCTCGAACAGCAGCTGCTCGCCGCGCATCACGCGCAGCATGCGCCGCGTCGCCACCGCCGGTTCGTCGGCCAGCAGTTGCGCGGCCTTTTGCAGCACGCGCTCGGCGTAGTCGGCCTCGGTGCCGCCGCCGGCCAGCGCGGCGCCGCGGTCGTTGGGGCTGCTGGTCTTGTACTTGTGGCCGACGCTGAAGGCGATGAGCCCGCCGTCGGGGAAGAAGCGGCGGATGCTCTCGGCCAGGATGCGCGCCAGCGCCGCCTGGCCGGCGTCGCTGCGGATCGCGTCGGCCTGCTGCGGGTTGCTGGCAAACAGCGGCTCGAGCAGCACGGCGGGCATCTTGGTGTGCTTGACGTTGCCGTCGCCGCGGCCGTTCCAGCCGCCGACCAGGATGCCGGCGTCGCCGCCGGTGCCGGTGCCGAACTGCTCGGCCACCGCCTTGGCGTACCAGCGGCCCCAGTTGCGGCTGGTGCTCGACGCGTTCGAGCCCACCACCACCACGGTGTAGCCGGCGCTGGGCGAGGCGCTGCTGTTGAAGTGGTGCTCGACATAGGCCACCGCCTTGTCGGCGTTGGCGGCTTGCTGGCGCTCGAAGTAGTCGCCTTTGTAGAACTTGACCTGGTACATCGTCTCCCCCTTCACGTGTTCGCCGATTCTGCGTCAGCGCGCCGCCGCCAGCAGCCGCGCGAAGGCCGCATCGAAACCCTTGCCGGGCCCGCGCGCCAGCTCCAAAAGCCCCAGCCGCTGCGCGCCGCGGCCCAGCAGCGGCTCCAAAAAGGCGCGATCGGTGCTGGCGTCGGCCAGCAGCAGCACCTGCTCCGGGCGGCGGCGCCGCGCCAGCTCGCCCAGCTCGAAACTGCAGCCGGCGCGCTGCGGCCCGTAACCGCGCAGGTCCATCACCACCGCGTCGGCACGCTCGATCAGCTTCACCACGGTAGCCTGCCAGGTGGCGTCGTTGCAGCAGAACTCGTTGATGCGGTAGCGCCCATCAGGGTCGGGCACGGTGTCCAGCGTGGCCAGGCGCAGGTCGAGCTCGGCCTGCGAGGTGACGAAAGTCGAACCGATGTCGCCGGCGGCAAAGCGCAGGAAGTCGCCCGGGTCCACCGTGCGCGCCACCACATCGGGCGCGGCGATCAGCGTGACCGGGCCGAACCAGCGCCAGCGCGCGACGATGCGGTCGAACAGCGCTTCGCTGCGCGCGGCATCGCCGAACACGCGCAGCACCAGCAGCGTGCGCGCCGGCGGCCGCCCGGGCAGCGCCGCCGCGCGCCGCAGCGCCGCAGCCAGCATGGCGCCAAAGGCGGCCAGCGACAGCGCCGCGGCGGCCAGCGCCTGCAGCACGGCATCGGGCTTGGCGTTGACCAGGTCGATCAGCTCGACCGCCACCACCAGCACCCACCAGGTGCGCAGCAGCAGTTGCGCGTCCGAAAAGCGCTTGGCCTCGTAGGCGCGCGCCAGCGCCTTCAGCCGCCACCACGCGAGCCAGCCCATCGGCAGCGCCAGCAGCACGAAGCCGGTGTCCAGCCCCGGGCCGGCCAGCACCCAGGCCGCGCCGCTGCGCGTGCCGCTCAGCCACAGCGTCAGCCGCATGCCCAGCAGCGGGCCGAGCGCGAACACCAGCAAGCCGGCGAGCACGATCGGCGCGATGCCGCGCACGCGCCGCGCACCGCTGGCCAGCAGCAGCGCCAGCGGCAGCCACAGCGTGACGCCGGCCAGCTGCAGGAAGAACACGAAGTTCAGCGCCTGGTCCAGGCTGGGCGCGCGGCCCTGCGCCAGCCGCTGCAGCATCGACAGCACGACCCCGGCCGCGGCCAACGCGAGCAACACCGCCAGCCACAGCCGCAGCGCACGCGCGAACGGCATGGCGATCAGCACCGCGGCCATCGGCACCGCCAGCGTGGCCAGCACGCCGGCCTTCGGGTACAGGTGCAGCGGCGTGCGCGGCAGATCGTTCAGCCACACGAACAGCGCCGACAGCGGCAGCGCGCTGAGGAAGACGACGCCGAGCACGGCGACGACAACGCGCCAGTGCAGCCGCCGCTCCCAGGCCAGCGCGGCGGCAGCGGTGCCGGCCTGCGGTGGTGCCTGCGGCAGCGCTTGCGGCGGCGCCGGCGCCAGCGCGGCGCCGCCGCGCGCCATCATGCCGGCCAGCACCGCGCGCCGGTAGCGCCACATCAGCAGCGGCACCACCGCCAGCGTCAGCAGCACCGCGTTCAGCACCAGCAACGACAACTCCGGGCCCAGCATGCGCCCCTCCCCGGCTTGGCTGCGTTGGCCGCAGCCGCCCGCTACGATAGCCGCGAACACGGCGGTATCGACGGCGATGGTGCACAGGGCAGGATGGTTCGGCGAAGCGTGGCGCGTGCTGCTGTATGCGCTGCTGCTGGCACTGGGTTTCGTGCTGCTCGGGCGCTTGCAGCTGGCAGCCTTCACCGCGCCGGCCACGCAGCGCGTGCTGCAGCACTTCGGGCTGCTCGACGGCAACACCGACACCGAGCTTGCCGCGCAGGCGCAGGCGGTGGCCGCCGCCTCGCGCGAGGCGATGCAGCACGCGCCCACCGGCCATCGGCTGGACACCTTGCGGCTGGGCTATCAGCTGGGATACGTCAGCGAGCGCATCGGCCTGCTCGCGCTGGCCACGCCGCAGGCGCGCGAGCGCGCACGCGAGCTGCTGGCGCCGCAGCAGGCCGAGGCCGACGTGCTGGCGCAAAAGCTCGGCGTGGCACCGGCAGCGGCGCTGCCATCGGCCAGCCTGCGCGAGTTCAACGACCTGACAGCGCGCTACGAGGCCGATGGCAACGGCATTGCGGCGCGCCTGCAGCAGCGGTGGTCGCCTTGGCACCGCCATGCGTACTTGCTCGGCGTGCACCTGGGCATCGAGTCGGCGCGCATCGACGCCAGCGGCGGCGAACACTCGATGCCGCCGGCGACGCTCATCCGCCGCCATGCCACGCTGGCCGGCATCGCCCCGGCGCTGTGGCTGCCGCTGGCCGAGCAGCCCGGCGCGCGCGATGCCGCGAAGTGGCGGCAACACTACCGCGCCGCGGTGCAGGCGCTGGCCGCGTCGCTGGCGCAGCAAGACGCCCTGCTGCAGCACGAGCCGCGGCCAGACGCGGCGCCGCGATGAGCGCGGCCGGCGGCGGGCTCGAAGCCTACGTGGTGGGCGGCGCGGTGCGCGACGCCCTGCTCGGCCTGCCGGTGCACGACCGCGACTGGGTGGTCGTCGGCGCCACGGTGCAGCAGATGCTGCAGGCCGGCTTTCGCGCGGTGGGCCGCGACTTCCCGGTGTTCCTGCACCCGCACACGCAAGAGGAATACGCGCTGGCGCGCACCGAGCGCAAGTCGGCCCCCGGCTACCACGGCTTCGTCGTGCATGCCGACCCGGCGGTCACACTGCAGCAGGACCTGTCGCGCCGCGACCTGACGATCAACGCGATCGCGCAACGCGAGGACGGCACGCTGATCGACCCCTTCGGCGGCGCCGCCGACCTGCACGAGCGCGTGCTGCGCCATGTGTCGCCGGCCTTTGCCGAAGACCCGGTGCGCATCCTGCGCGTCGCGCGTTTCGCCGCGCGCTTCGCCGACTTCCGCCTCGCGCCCGAGACGCTGGCGCTGATGCGCGCGATGGTCGATGCCGGCGAGGCCGATGCGCTGGTCGCCGAACGGGTGTGGCAAGAGCTCGCGCGCGGCCTGATGGAGCCGAAGCCCTCGCGCATGTTCGAGCTGCTGCGCGACTGCGGCGCGCTGCGCGTGCTGCTGCCCGAAGTCGACCGGCTGTGGGGCGTGCCGCAGCCTGCGGCGCACCATCCAGAGATCGACTGCGGCGCCCACCTGCTGCGGGTGCTGGACCAGGCGGCCCGGGTGGCAGCGCCGCTGGCAGTGCGTTTTGCCTGCCTGTGCCATGACCTGGGCAAGGGCACGACGCCGCCCGAGCACTGGCCGCGCCACATCGGCCATGAGCAGCGCGGCGCCAAGCTGGCGCGCACGCTGAGCGCACGGCTGAAGGCGCCGCTCGACTGCCGCGAATTGGCCGAGCTGACGGCCCGCGAGCACGGCCACGTGCACGCCAGCCTGGAGCTGGGGCCGGCGGCGCTGCTGCGGCTGCTCGAGCGCTGCGACGCGCTGCGCCGCCCCGCGCGTTTTGCCGACCTGCTGCTGGCCTGCGACTGCGACGCGCGCGGCCGCCTGGGCATGGAGCAGCGCGACTACCCGCAGCGTGCGCGGCTGCTGCAGGCGCTGGCCTTCGCGCGCGGCGTGGACACCGCCGCCATCGCGCGGCAAGCTGCCGCGCGCGGCCAGGCCGGGGTACAGATCGGTCAGGCCATCCATGCGGCGCGCATCGACGCGCTGCACCGCGTTCCTGCCGCGACGCCATGAACCCGCCACGCCTGCCCGCCAGCCCGGTGGAGTCCGACCCGCGCGAGCTCGGCCGGCCGTTGGCCGGCTGGCGGCTGCGGCTGTACACCGTCATCTTCGAGGCCGACACCCGCGCCGGGCGCGCGTTCGACCTCGCGCTGATCGCCGCCATCGTGGCCAGCGTGGCGGTGGTGATGCTGGACAGCGTGGCCGCGGTGCACGCGCAGCACGGGCGCTGGCTGAAGGCGCTGGAGTGGTTCTTCACGCTGGCCTTCACCCTTGAATACATCGCCCGGCTGGCATGCGTGCGCCACCCCTGGCGTTATGCGCGCAGCTTCTACGGCGTGATCGACCTGCTGGCCATCCTGCCCACCTACCTGGCGGTGCTGGCCCCGCAGATGCACGCGCTGATCAACGTGCGGCTGCTGCGGCTGCTGCGCATCTTCAGGCTGCTCAAGCTGGCCGCCTATGTCAGCGAGTTTGGCGCGCTGTACCGCGCGCTGCGCAACTCGCGGCGCAAGATCGCGGTGTTCCTCGCCTTCGTGCTGCTGCTCACCGGCGTCATGGGCACGCTGATGTACGTGGTCGAGGGCCCGGCCAACGGCTTCACCAGCATCCCGGTGGGCGTGTACTGGGCCATCACCACGCTGACCACGGTGGGCTTCGGCGACGTCACGCCCAAGACCGACCTGGGCCGCTTCATCGCCAGCCTGATGATGCTGATGGGCTGGGGCACGCTGGCGGTGCCCACCGGCATCGTCAGCGCCGAGCTGATCGGCCAGCAAACGCGGCGCGAGCCGACCACGCGCAGCTGCCACGAGTGCCTGAGCGAAGGCCACGCGCCGAGCGCGAAGTTCTGCCGCGACTGCGGCGCCAAACTGCCGCCGTACCAGCGCGACAGCGCCTGAAGCGAGCCTGCAGTCGTTGGCCGGCGGCGCTGCGCAGTGCGCGCTACGGCGCCACCGCCGCCGGATAACGAATGCGCTGCGCGAGGTCTTGCTGCGCGGCGCTGGGCGGTTTGGTCAGCAGGCTGCCGGCGACGATCGTGGCAAAGCCGACCGGCACGCCGAAGATGCCTGCGGCCAGCGGCTGGATGCCCCACCACAGCCGGATCGGCGACTCGACACCGACCATGCCGCGCAGCCAGGGGTCGGTGGTGGCCATGTAGTACGCAGTGACGGCGAGCCCGGCCAGCATGCCCAGCGCCGCACCGAACCGGTTGGCCCGGGCCCAGAAGATGCCCAGCACCAGCGCCGGGAAGAAGGTGGCCGCGGCGATCGAGAACGCCGCCGACACCAGCACCAGCAGATCCGGTGGCTTTTGCGCGGTGACGGCCGCCGCCGCCAGCGTGACCAGCAGCATCAGCGCCTTGGTCAGCGTCACGCGCTGCGAGGTCGACACCTGCGGATCGATCATCTTGTAGTACAGGTCGTGGCCGAGCGAGCTCGAGATCGTCAGCAGCAGCCCGTCGGCGGTGGACAGCGCCGCGGCCAACCCGCCGGCCGCGACCATCGCCGACACCACGTAGGGCAGCCCGGCGATCTCG
>CALBTN010000226.1 GCA_937967345.1 uncultured Rubrivivax sp.
CGCCCTTGCGCTCGAGCAGCGCGTTGGTGGCCACCGTGGTGCCCATCTTCACGCACTCGACCAGCACCGGCGTGATCGGCTGGCCCGCGCGCAGGCCCAGCAGCCGGCGCATGCCCTCGACCGCGGCGTCGGCGTAATGCTGCGGGTTGTCCGACAGCAGCTTCAGCGTGCGCAGCGCGCCATCGGGCGCACGCGCGACGATGTCGGTGAAGGTGCCGCCACGGTCGATCCAGAACTGCCAGCGGGTCGCGGGGTGGGTCATGGGTGGCGGCCAAGAGCCTTCGGAATCGCCAACGATAGCGCGCCGCAGCGTCAGCCGCGCTGCCGCCGCAGGGCGGTTCGATCGGGACTACTTCGCCGCAGCCACCACTTCGAGCTCGGCGTCGATCACGCCCGAGCGCAGCATGCCCAGCTTGCGCGCGGCCGCATACGACACGTCGCCGGCGCGGTCGCCCTGCGTCGGCCCGCGGTCGGTGACACGCAGCACCACGCTGTTGCCGTTGGCCGGGTTGGTGACCCTGACCTTGGTGCCGAAGGGAAGACTCTTGTGCGCCATCGTCATCGCGTGCGGGTTGTAGGGCTTGCCGCTGGCGGTGGTACGCCCGGTGAACTTCTTGCCGTACCAGGCGATCTTGGCCGACTCGCGCGCGCCACGGGTGTCGCCGGCGGTTCTTTCGGGCGCACCTGCCGGTGCGCTTGCCGCCGCGTTCTGGGCCGGCGCCGGCGTTGCTTCCTGCGCCCCGCCGCTCAGCGGGCACCAGGCCAGCGCCACGGTGGACAGCGCTGCGAGCCAACGTGCCCGCCCCGGTTTGATCCACGACCTTGTCATCGCCTGCTCCTGTTCGTTGCTGTTGCTGTCGCTGTTGATTCGAGGCCCGCCGCCGGCAGCCTCGGCGCGCAATGTGTTGCAGCCGACCACAGGCGTCAAGCCCTGTCCCGGGCAGCTTGCCGGACGCTTTGGCGGCCCCGCCGTTGCGGGAAGCCCCTGTGCGAGCCCGCACGGCGCTTGACCTATGCTCGCCGCTCGTCATCGACCGCCCAACGGAGTGCCCACATGCTCAACGTCCGCTCGTTCGCTGCCGCCGCTGCCTGCACGCTGGCCCTGTCGGCGCAGGCCCAGACCAAGTGGGACCTGCCGGCGGCGTACCCCACCACCAACTTCCACACCGTCAACCTGCAGCAGTTCGCCGACGACATCGACAAGGCCAGCGCCGGCAAGCTGAAGATCACCGTGCATGCCAACGCGTCGCTGTTCAAGGCCAACGAGATCAAGCGCGCGGTGCAGGGCGGCCAGGCGCAGATCGGCGAGATCCTGCTCGTCAACTTCCAGAACGAGTGGCCGATCTACGGCGCCGACGGCATCCCGTTCCTGGCCGAC
Source organism: uncultured Rubrivivax sp. (assembly GCA_937967345.1). Taxonomy (GTDB): domain Bacteria; phylum Pseudomonadota; class Gammaproteobacteria; order Burkholderiales; family Burkholderiaceae_C; genus Rubrivivax. Next base: position 1,379 of record CALBTN010000226.1, read on the forward strand.
AGCTACGACGAGGCGGCCAAGCTGTGGCAGGCGCAGCGCCCCCTGCTGGACAAGAAGCTGGCCGAGCAAGGCATGTTGGTGTTGTACGCGGTGGCGTGGCCGCCGCAGGGCCTGTACACCAAGAAGCCGATCGAGTCGGCCGCCGACTTGAAGGGCGTCAAGTGGCGCGCCTACAGCCCGGCCACCGCGCGCATCGCCGAGCTGGTGGGCGCGCAGCCGGTGACGGTGCAGGCCGCCGAGTTCGCGCAGGCGCTGGCCACCGGCGTCGTCGACAGCACGATGACCTCCGGCGCCACCGGCGTGGACAGCAAGCTGTACGAGCACCTGAAGTACTACTACGACACCCAGGCCTGGCTGCCGAAGAACGCGGTGCTGGCCAACAAGCGCGCCTTCGATGCGCTGGACAAGGCCACCCAGGACGCGGTGCTCAAGGCCGCGGCCGACGCCGAGGCGCGCGGCTGGGTCGCCAGCAAGAAGGTCAACACCGACACGCTGGACAAGCTCAAGGCCAACGGCATGCAGGTGCTGCCGCCGTCGCCGCAGCTCAAGGCCGACCTGGCCAAGGTCGGCGAGACCATGCTCAAGGAGTGGAGCGACAAGGCCGGCGCCGAAGGCCAGCAGCTGATCTCGGCCTATCGTGGCAAGTAGGCGGCAAGCCGGCGCCCGGTAGGCAGCCCCGCCGATGCTGCGCCGCGCGCTCGATGCGCTGTACGACGGCGCCGCGTGGCTGGCGGCGCTGGCGATGGTCGGCCTGCTGGGCATGGTGCTGCTGTCGATCGTCAGCCGCCAACTGCAGTGGCACGTGCCCGGCACCGACGCCTACGCCGGCTACCTGATGGCAGCGGCCGGCTTTCTGGCGCTGGCGCATACGTTGAAGCGCGGCGAACACATCCGCGTGACGCTGCTGCTGAGCGCGCTGCAAGGGCGCGCGCGGCGTGCGCTCGAGCTCTGGGCGCTGGCCGCGGCCGGCGCGCTGGCCGCGCTGTTCGCCTATTACAGCGTGCGCCTGGTGTGGCAAAGCCGGCTGTTCAACGACATCTCCACCGGCAACGACGCCACGCCGCTGTGGATTCCGCAGCTGGCGATGGCCGCGGGCAGCTGCGTGCTGGTGGTCGCCTTCATCGACGAGCTGGTGCTCGAGCTGCGCGGCCAGCGCGAGCACCGCGTGCCCGACGAGGCCACGCGCAATGAGTAAGCCTCGATGAGCGGCCTTCGATGATCGGCCTTCGATGAGCGACCTGGCGATCACCGCGCTGCTGATCGGCGCGCTGTTCCTGATCCTGGGCAGCGGCGTGTGGATCGGCCTGACGCTGTCGGGCGTGGCCTGGATCGGCATGCAGCTGTTCAGCAGCCGGCCGGCCGGCGACGCGATGGCGGTGACGATCTGGGGCAGCGCGTCGAGCTGGACGCTGACCGCGCTGCCGCTGTTCGTGTGGATGGGCGAGATCCTGTTTCGCACGCGCTTGAGCCAGGACATGTTCCGCGGCTTGGCGCCGTGGATGCAGGCGCTGCCCGGGCGGCTGCTGCACGTCAACGTGGTCGGCTGCGCGATCTTCGCCGCGGTGTCGGGCAGCAGTGCGGCCACCTGCGCGACCATCGGCAAGATGAGCCTGCCCGAGCTGGCGCGCCGCGGCTACCCCGACGGCATCAGCATCGGCTCGCTGGCCGGCGCCGGCACGCTGGGGCTGCTGATCCCGCCGTCGATCATCATGATCGTCTACGGCGTCAGCGCCGAGGTCTCGATCGCGCAGCTGTTCATCGCCGGCGTGCTGCCCGGCATCCTGCTGGCGCTGCTGTTCTCGGGCTACCTGGTGGCGTGGGCACTGCTCAACCCGACGCAGGTGCCGCCGCGCGACGCGCGCCTGAGCCTGGGCGCCAAGCTGCACGAATCGCGCCACCTGATCCCGGTGGCGCTGCTGATCCTCGCCGTGCTGGGCTCGATCTACAGCGGCATCGCCACCGCCACCGAAGCCGCCGCGCTGGGCGTGCTGGGTTCGCTGATCATCTCGGCGGCGCAGGGCTCGCTGAGCTGGCAGACCTTCAAGGAATCGCTGCTCGGCGGCACGCGGCTGTACTGCATGATCGCGCTGATCCTGGCCGGCGCGGCCTTTCTGACGCTGGCGATGGGCTACATCGGATTGCCGCGCCACCTGGCCGAGTGGATCGCCTCGCTGGGCCTGAGCCGGTTCGGGCTGCTGTTCGCGCTGCTGCTGTTCTACGTGCTGCTGGGCTGCTTTCTCGACGGCATCAGCATGGTGGTGCTGACGATGGGCGTGATCCTGCCCACCGTGCAGGCCGCCGGCATCGACCTGCTGTGGTTCGGCATCTTCATCGTGCTGGTGGTCGAGATGGCGCAGATCACGCCGCCGGTGGGCTTCAACCTGTTCGTGCTGCAGGGCATGACGCAGCGCGACATCGGCTGGATCGCGCGCGTCACGCTGCCGTTCTTCTTCCTGATGCTCGCCGCGGTGTGGCTGGTCTACGCCTTCCCGCAGCTGGTGAGCTGGCTGCCATCGCAGATGCGCGGCTGAGCACCGCCGCCGCGCACGCCCCACCGGCGTCGCGCATCTTGGCGGCCGAGCCTTTCGCGCCGCGAGTGGCCGCCGCTGGCCTGGCCGGCAGGCGCAACCACGCCTCAGGCATTGCTGCTGGCGCGCACTTCCTCGATCGTGGTCACGCCGGCCAGCACCTTGTCGATGCCGTCCTGGCGCAAGGTGCGCAGGCCTTCGCCGAGTGCGGTTCGCAGCAGCTCGTCGGGGCGCGCGCCGGTCTGGATCAGGCGGCGGATCTCGCGCGACACCACCAGCAGCTCGTGCAGCCCGGCGCGGCCGCGCAGGCCGCTGTCGTCGCAGTGGGCGCAGCCCTTGGCGTGGTGGAACATCAGCCGGCCGTCGTTGGCGAAACGCGCCTTCCAGCCCGCCACGACCTCGTCCGCCTTCGGTTTGACCTCGGTCGCGGCGAAGGCATGCAGGTAGTCGGCCAACAGCTCGTCGATCTGCTGCGGCGTCGCCGGCTGCGCCTGCACGCACTTGGCGCACAGCCGGCGCACCAGCCGCTGCGCCAGCACGCCCAGCAGTGAATCGGCGAAGTTGAACGGGTCCATGCCCATGTCGAGCAGCCGGGTCACGGTCTCGACCGCGCTGTTGGTGTGCAGCGTGCTCATCACCAGGTGGCCGGTCAGCGACGCTTCCACCGCCATCTTCGCGGTCTCGCCGTCGCGGATCTCGCCGACCATGATCACGTCCGGGTCGGCGCGCAGGAAGGCGCGCAGCGCCTTGGCGAAGGTCCAGTCGATCTTCGGGTTGACCTGCACCTGGCGCATGCCGGCCTGGGTGATCTCCACCGGGTCCTCGGCGGTCCAGATCTTGCGATCGGGCCGGTTGATGTGGCCCAGCACCGAGTGCAGCGTGGTCGTCTTGCCCGATCCGGTGGGGCCCACGCACAGCAGCATGCCGTAGGGCCGCTGCGACGCCGCCTTGATGTGCGCCAGGTTGTCGGGGCTCAGGCCCAGGTTGTCCAGCGGGATCGGCTTGGCCGAGGCCAGCAGCCGCAGCACCGCGTCCTCCAGCCCGTTGGCGGTGGGGATCGTGGCCACGCGCAGCTCCAGGCGCTGGCCGGGCACGAACTTGCCGAAGTTGATCTTGCCGTCCTGCGGCTTGCGGCGTTCGCTGATGTCCAGATCGCACATGATCTTGATGCGCGCGATCATGGCCGCGCGGTAGGTGTGCGGCAGCTCCATGTAGGGCCGCAGCGCGCCGTCCTTGCGAAAGCGCACCTTCACCTTCTCGCGCCCCGGCTGGCACTCGATGTGGATGTCGGACACGCCCTGGTTGTGCGCCTCGGCGATCATCGAGTTGATCAGCCGCACCAGCGAGTTGTCCGACTGCTCGATCGCCAGCTCGTCGGCGTCGCCGCTGTCGCTGCCTTGCTGCTGCTCCAGCGTGGCCAGCAGCTTGCCGGCTTCCTCGGCGTCGTACTCGGCCGGCGCGCCGCCGCTGCTGCCCGCCCCGGTGGCCACGCCGATGCGCTCGTAGGCCTTGGCGATGGCCGCGGGCAGCAGGTTGGCCCGCGCCAGCACCGGCACGACCTTGGTCTGCGCGGCGAACTCCAGCTCGTCCAGCACTGCCGGGCGCGACGGGTCTTCCACGGCCACCACCAGCCGGCCGCCGCGCAGCAGCAGCGGCAGCGCGGGGATGCGCCCAGCCACCGCATAGGGCAACCGCGACAGTGCCTCGGTCTCGGCGGCGAACTGCGTGACGTCGACCAGCGGGTAGCCCATCTTGCGCGCCAGCGCGGTCTGCAAGTCGGCCCGCGTGACCAGGCCGCGGCGCACCAGCAGCTCGCCCAGCGGCACGCTGCGGTCCTCGCGCTGCTGCGCCAGCGCCTGATCGAGCTGCGCCTGGTCGATGAAGCCCAGCGCGAGCAGCGCCTCGCCGATGCGCACCATCGGCATGCGCGCCTGCTCGGCGATCGCCTGCTCGAGCTCTTCGGCGTTGACGATCTGCTTGGTCAGCAGCACCTCGCCGAGCTTGCGCGTGCGCAGCTGCTGCTGCTCGGCCAGCGCCTGGTCGACCTGCGCTGTCGTGGCCGCGCGCTGCGCGACCAGCACCTCGCCGATGCGCTCGCCGATCTCCAGCTGCTCGACCGTGCACCTCGGCACGAAGATGCGTTGCACGCTGCCGCGCGTATCCACCGGCGCGAACAGGTACACGCCGCTTGCGTCCTGGTGGTGGCCGATGCTCAGCGTGTCGATCAGGGGCGCGCCCTTCAGGTGCAGCTTCATGCCCACCGCCGGACGCTGAGCCATGAAGCTGCCGAGTTCGCCCTCGTCCTGCGCCGGCACCGGCAGCAGCGGGCGCAGCAAGACGAGCTTGCGAAACTGCTCGAAGCGCAGCGGGATCGCGATGCGTGCCGGCGGGATGCGCACCTTGGCCACGCCGGCGGCCGGGTCCAGCTCGAGCAGCACGCCGTTCATCACCCGTCCGCTGATGGCTTCGATCTGGCACGGCTCGGGCTCGCGCAGCGGCTGCGGTGCAGCGTAGCAGGCGTAGGCTGGCGTCGGCCAGGCAAAACCGGCCGGCTCCGGCGCCGGCTTGGCGCCGGCTTCGACCGGCACCAGGGACAGCGGCGGCGACGACAGGTCGGACATGGTGCTTCCTCGATCACGGCAACGCGCAGGCCGCGCGTGTCATTGCAGCGCAGCCTCACGCACACGATCGTAGGCGGCACCCACCCCGCGCGAAGGCTTGAAATGGCCGGGTGCGCAGGCGCTATACCGGCGCGCACCCCAGCGCCGAGCCGCCAGCAGCCGGGTACGTAGCCGTTGCCCGGGCGCGGGACTTAAGGATTTCATAATCCGAGCACGGCCCAATGCGCGGGTGCTCCGTCCGAACCCGCCGCGCCGAAGCTGCCACGTCCACCCGCCGAGCTTCGGTGTGTGGCTGTTGGCCGCGCTGCTGCTGGCTGTGCTGACCTGGCAGGTGCGCGCCGCCACCGGCCCGCTGGCGCTGGATCTGCGCTGGACCTTCGCGCTCGATGAACTGCGCAGCGCGCAGTTGGATCGCTTGATGCAGCTGCTGCATCGCGCCCAGGGCAAGTTGCTTGCCGCAGCCATCGCCGGCTGGATGGCCGCGCTGCTGTGGCGCCGGCAATGGCATGCGCTGCTGCGGTTCACGGCCGCGATACCTGGCGGCATGCTGGCCAACTCGGCTGCGAAGCTGCTGGTTGCGCGCCCGCGCCCGCAGCTCGTGGACGCCATGATCGGCGTGCACGGTTTCGCCTACCCGAGCGGGCATGTGGCGGCGATCACGCTGTTCTGCGGCTATCTGGTCGTGCGCATTTTCGAGCGCACGCCGTCAACGCACTGGCGCGGCCTGGCCAGCCTCGCGGCGTTGCTCGCGGTGGCCGCGGTCAGCGCAAGCCGGGTCTACCTCGGCGCACACCTGCCCAGCGACGCGCTGGCTGCAGTGCTGCTGGGCGTCACCTGGCTCGGCCTGTGCCAACACGCGGCGCGGCTGCTCGCGCTCACGCGGGGTGCGGCCAGCGAAGGCCTGCCGTGTGCGCCGAAGCCGAGCTGATCAGGCCGGCGCCACGCACTGGCCCGCGGCCGCCGCCGCGAAGCGCCCAGTCCCCACTCGACCCAGCGCCAACCAGCAGCAGCGCGCAGGCCCAGGCCCAAGCCGCCGTCCACGAAATCGACGACGGCACGCCTGGCCGACGATGGCATGCCCAAGACGGCGCACATCACGGCCACGATCGAAGCGTTCAAGCAGTGGGCCCAGCAGCCGCGCGCAACGGCGGCTGGATGGCGGTCAGCGCAAACGCAGCGCGTGTTGCGTCGCAGGCTCTCATCGCGCAGCGACGTGAAGGCGCGCAGCGCCGTGCCGAAGACCAACTCCAGCGCTCATTTGCGCCGCGCCCGCGGATGTGCGGCGTCGTAGACCTTGGCCAGATGCTGGAAATCCAGCCTCGTATACACCTGGGTCGTCGCGATGTTGGCGTGGCCCAGCAGCTCCTGCACTGCGCGCAGGTCGCCGCTGGACTGCAGCAGGTGCGACGCGAAGCTGTGGCGCAGCATGTGCGGGTGCACGTGCGTCGGCAGCCCGGCCTGCAGCGCCAGCGCCTTCAACCGCGATCGCACCTGGCTGGCGCTTAGCCTTGCGCCGCGGCGGCTGACGAACAGCGCGGCCTCCCCCTGCGCCGCCACCTGGTCGCGCAGCGCCAGCCAGGCGCGCAGCGCGGCCAGCGCCGGCGCCCCCACCGGCACCGCGCGGCGCTTGGCTCCCTTGCCCAGCACCTGCGCGCTGGCGTCGGCGGCGTCGATCCAGCCGGCCGCCGCGTCGCTGGCGCGCAGATCCAGCCCCACCAGTTCGGCCACGCGCAACCCGCTGCCGTACAGCAGTTCGACCATGCAGTGGTCGCGCGCGCGCAAGGCCGCATCGCCCTGCGCGGGCTCGAAGGCCGCCAGCGACACCGCCTGCTCCACCGACAGCGCCTTGGGCAGCGGCTTGGCCGCCTTGGGCGCACGCACGCCTTCGACCGGGTTGATGCCCACCTTGCCGTTGCGGCCCCACCAGCGGTACAGCCCGCGCCAGGCCGACAGGTGGATCGCGATGCTGCGCGCGCCCAGCGGCCGCGCGTGCAGCTGCGCGGCCCAGCGCCGCACCTGCGACGGCTGCACTTCGCGCAGCGGCACGGGTGCCGCTGCGGCAAAGCACTGCAACCGCAGCAGCGCGTCGTGCACCATCTGCACGCTGCGCGGCGCCAGGCGGCGCTCGACGCGCAGGTGCTCGATATAGCGCTGCAGATCGGGCTGCAGTTCCGGCTGCAGTTCCGGCTGCAGTTCCGGCAGCGGCTCGGACTGCGCTTCACGCCGCGGTTCGGGCCGCGGCGCGGCCTCGGCCATCGCGTTCAGTCCAGCAGCCGCGACAGCCCGGCGCTGGCGACCTCGCCGATGCGCGACAGGAACTCGGTGCCCATCGGCGCGGCGTAGCGCGTCGGGTCGGGCGAGCCCAGCACCAGCAGGCCGAAGGCCTCGGCAGCCTCGGGCCGGCGCAGCGGCACCATCGCCATCGAGGTCACGCCGGCGCCTTCGTCGAACCACGACGAGGCCTCGAAGCCGACGTTGGCGCCGCAGTAGGGCAGCGACAGGCTGGATGCAAAGCTCTTCAGGTCGTCGCTCACCGGCTGCGCCGCCGGCAGCGCGGCGTGCGCATCGGCCACGCCCCACAGCCGCAGCACCGCCTGCGGCACCTGGAAGCGATGCTTCAGGTCGTCGAGCAGCACCTGCGGCAGCGCCGTGGCGTCGGCGGTGAGCAGCAGTTGCAGCGTCCAGTGGTGCAGCCGCTCGGCGATGCCGGCGTTGTCCTGGCTGTTGCGGATCATCTCGATGATCTTGTGCTCCAGGCCCTTGATGCGCTCGCGCAGCATTTCCATCTGCCGCTCCTGCAGCGACACCGCGCGCTGGCCGTGCGGGCTGGTCAGCTGGATCGTCGCCAGCAGCTCGGCATGGCGCTCGAAAAAGCCGGGCGTGTTCAGCAGGTAGTTGCTGATGTCGTTCTCGGTGATGCCCTCGATGCTCACAGTTCGATCTCTCCTTGGAAGACGGTGGTGGCCGGCCCGGTCATGCGCACCGGCGCGTCGTTGCCGGCCCACTCGATGCTCAGGCGCCCGCCGCGCGTATCGACCTCGACGGCCACGCCCGCATCCAGCCAGCCCAGCCGGATGCCGGCGACCACCGCGGCGCAGGCGCCGGTGCCGCAGGCCAGCGTCTCGCCGGCGCCGCGCTCGTACACGCGCAGCGCGATCTGTGCGCGCGACACGACCTGCATGAAGCCGGCATTCACGTGCTGCGGGAAACATTCGTGCGCCTCGATGCGCGGGCCTTGCTCGGCCACCGGCGCCGTGCCCGCGTCGGCCACGCGCTGCACCGCGTGCGGGTTGCCCATCGACAGCACCGCGACCTCAACCGTGGCCTCACCCAGCGCCAGCGGCCACAGCTCGAAGCCGCCCTCGCGCCGCGGGCTCATCCGGGCGGGCGCGAACGGGATGCGCTCGTGCGCGAAGTCGGGCACGCCCATGTCGACCGTAACGCGCTCGTCATCGTGCCAGACCAGCTCGAGCTGGCGGTTGACGGTCTCGACGCGGATGCGGCGCTTGTCGGTCAGCCCGCGCTCGCGCACGAAGCGCACGAAGCAGCGCGCGCCGTTGCCGCAGTGCTCGACCTCGTCGCCGCTGGCGTTGAAGATGCGGTAGGCGAAATCCATGCCCGCGCTGCGCGGCGGCTCGACCACCAGGATCTGGTCGGCGCCGACGCCGAAATGCCGGTCGGCCAGCGCACGCAGCTGCACGGGGCTCAGCGCCAGCGGCGCCTTCGTGGCGTCCAGCACCACGAAGTCGTTGCCGGCGCCCTGCATCTTGGTGAAGTGCAGCTTCATGCGGCAATTATGGTCGCGAGGCCTCTTGGCCCAGGGGCGCAGGGCCCGGCGCATAGGGATCGGGCTCGCCCTCGGGCCGGGTCTTGAAGCGCTTGTGCACCCACAGGTATTGCGCCGGATCCGCGCGCACCGCGGCCTCGATCCACTCGTTCATGCGCCGCGCATCGGCCAGTGCGTCGTCACTGGGCCAGTCGCTCCACGGCGGCAGGAAGCACACCCGGTAACCCTGCCCGCCCGGCAGCATCTGCGCCACCACGGGCTGCACCACCATGTCCATGGCGCGCGCCATCTTCGACGGCGCGAGCAGCGTGGCCGCCGCCACGCCGAAGAAGGGCACGAAGGCCGAATCCTTCAGCCCGAAATCCATGTCCGGCAAATTGAAGAAGGCGTGGCCGCGGCGGATCGCGCGCAGCAGCGGACGCGCCGTGTCCTGGCGTGCGAACAGCGCGCCCTGGCCGAAGCGCGAACGCCCGCGCCGCATCGCGGCGTCGAACACCGGGTCGCTTTGTGCCTGGTACACCGAGGCCACCGGACGGCTCTGGAACAACTGCGTGGCCACGCCGGCCACGTCCAGCGCCAGGAAGTGCGGCACCAGCCACATCACCGGCCGCTCGCTGCGCTCGGCCAGGTGCACGTCACCCTCCACCTGGATCAGCCGGCGCAACCGCGCCGGGCTGGCGTACCACAGCAGCGCGCGCTCGACCGCGCTGCGGCCCAGCCAGCGGAAGTGCTTGCGCAGCAGATCGCGGCGCTGCTTGGCATCGAGCTCGCCCAGGCACAACTGCACATTGCGCAAGGCGATGCGCCGGCGCTCGCGCGCCACGGTGTAGAGCACGCGGCCGAGCGCGCTGCCCAGCGCCGCCTGCAGCCCCAGCGGCAGCCAGTGCAGCAGCCACAGCAAGCCCAGCAGTGCGCGCGCCGGCAGCGCCCTCATGCCGCGTCGGCCGGTGGTTCGGCCGGCGCCGCGACCGCCAGACCGCGCGGGCGCTTGTAGCGGTTGTAGCCCCACAGGTACTGCTGCGGGCACTGCAGGATCAACTGCTGCATCGCGCGGTTGATGACCTCGGCCTGGGCACGCTGCAGCGCGGCCGCATCGCCGCCTTGCAGCGGCAACGGCTCGGCCAGCGTGCTCAGGCGCAGCTCGAAGCCGCGGCCCTGCGCCAGCCGTTCGCAGCACGCCAGCACGATCGGCGCGCCCGACAGCTGCGCCAGCCGCGCCGCCAGCGTCATGGTGTAGGCCGGTGCACCGAAGAAGTCGGCCCACACGCCCAGGCCGTCGGGCGGCACCTGGTCGGGCAGCAGACCCACCGCCTCGCCCTTCTTCAACGCGCGCAGCATCTGCCGCACACCGGCGATCGCCGCCGGCGCGGTGGCCAACGCCGCTCGCGCGCGCGCCGCCTCCTCCAGCTCGCGCAGCACGCGGTAGCGTGCCGGGCGGTACATCACCGTGATCGGCTTGCGCGCGCCGTAGCGCTGCGCATAGGCCTGCGCGGTGGTCTCGAAGCTGCCCAGGTGGGGCGTCAGGAAGATCAGCCCGCGCCCTTGCGCCAAGGCGTCGTCGATCAACTGCGCGCCGTGCCAGTGCACCGCATCGGCGATCGGCTCGCCGGGCGGGCGCAGCCACAGGCGCAGGCTTTCCAGCACCATCTTGCCGGCCTGGCCCACCGACTCGCGGCGCTGCTGCGGCGTGATGCCGGCGCGCTGCGCGTTCGCCAGCAGCCGGCGCCGGTAGCTGGGCGAGGCGGCATAGACCAGCCAGCCGAGCACGGCGCCGATGGCGTGAAGAAGCCTCAATGGACGCCGGGCCACCCAGCGCAACAGCAGCAACATGCTTCGTATAATGCCGGTCGCGCCGAGTTATGAACTACTTGCAGGGCGCGAGGGCCGCTTTCGCAGCGGCCTGAAAAGTTCTGCTAAAGCGTTCGCCGCTCCTCCCACGGTCAGCAGTCGGCAACGCGACCCGCAACCGTCAACCGGAGTTTAAGAGTGGCCAGCGACTTCCTTTTCACTTCCGAGTCCGTGTCCGAAGGGCATCCGGACAAGGTGTCCGACCAGATCTCGGACGCGATTCTCGACGCCATCTTCCAGCAAGACCCGCGCTCGCGCGTCGCCGCCGAGACGCTGTGCAACACCGGGCTGGTGGTGCTGGCCGGCGAGATCACCACCAACGCGCATGTCGACTACATCCAGGTGGCGCGCGACACTGTTCGGCGCATCGGCTACGACAACACCGAATACGGCATCGACTACAAGGGCTGCGCGGTG
>CALBTN010000227.1 GCA_937967345.1 uncultured Rubrivivax sp.
TGCGCTTGGCGATCTCGATCTCGCCCTCGCGCGTCAGCAGCTCCACCGTGCCCATTTCGCGCATGTACATGCGCACCGGGTCGGTGGTGCGGCCGAACTCGCTGTCCACGGTGGACAGCGCGGCTTCGGCGGCTTCTTCGGCTTCTTCTTCGGTGGCGGTGGCGGTGGCGCCGCCGGCGATCAGCAGCGTCGCGGCGTCGGGCGCCTGCTCGTAGACCGCGATGCCCATGTCGTTGAGCATCGACACGATGGCTTCGAGGATCTCGTTGTCGACCAGCTTCTCGGGCAGGTGGTCGCTGATCTCCTGGTGCGTCAGGAAACCGCGCGTCTTGCCCATCTTGATGAGCGTCTTCAGCTCGAGCCTGCGCTTGGCGACTTCCTCTTCGGTGAGCGTGGCTTCCTCGAGGCCAAACTCGCGCATCAGCGCGCGCTCCTTGGCGCGCGAGACCTTCATGCGCAGCGGCTTGGCCTTGACCTTGGCGTCGCTGTCGGCGTCGCTGGCCGCGACCTCGGCATCGGCCTCGAGTTCGGCGAAGTCCTCGTCGGGCGGCAACTCCTGCACCTTTGTCACCACGGGCGCATCGGCCTTGCCGCCGCGTTTGCCCTTGGCCGGGGCCGGCGCGGCGCTGGTCTTGGCGGCGGCGCGGCCCGGGGTCTTGGCCGGCGTTGCGGCCACGGCCTTGGCCGGCGCCGCTTCGGCGCGGCTCGCCTTCTTGCTTGCGGGCGCGGCTTCGGCAGTGGGCTTGTCCTTGGTCGCCGGCAACGGCTTGGCAGCGGCGGCGGGTTTCTTGACGCTCATGCGATTCCTTGTAGGCTGGATCGTCGGTATGCCCACGGCAGGCGCCGCACGCTGGCTTCGGCTCGGGGCGAAGCAGTGCGCTTGCGACGGACGTGGATGCGAGTCAGGCGCGGCACTTGCGGGGGAGTCGGCTGCTGTGGATGACCCTGGTTTAGGGTAGCCCGTGCCCGCAAGCTGTGGTGGTCACGACTGCTGCTGCGAATCAGCGTTGGATTATACCGGCACGCTCGCCACACCGGCCATCGAGCCGGGTCATGCGGCGGACCGTGCAGTGGCTTGTGGGGCGGCTCAGCTGGCCGGTCCCGGCTGTGCTGCGAGCGCCGCCTTGAGCTCGTCGATGCGTGCGCGCACGCGGCGCAGTTCGGCCAGGCTCTGCGCATCGGGCGCGGCACTGGCCAGCGCCTGCGCGTCGTCGCCGAGGGCTTCGATCCACATGCGCTGCAGCACGCGCTGCAGGTCGGCGAATCGGTGCTGCTCGTCGTCGGCGATGGTGCGCAGCCAGCCCTGGGCGACCGCGGCCCAGGGTTCGCTGCTCATCGCTTCGGCCAGGGTGGCCGGGGTCTGTGCGCCGTGTTCGGTCAGCTGGCGCTCGAGCCAGGCCAGCACTTCACGGTGCAGCCCGCTCAGCTCGTGCAGCAGCGTGTGGTCCTCGCCCGACAGCTGGTCCCACCAATCGTTGTGGCGCAGCAGCAGGCGCAGCGCCTGGTCGGCCAGTCCGGCCGGCGCACGCCTGCTGCCGCTGCGCGGCGCGGTGCGAAGCGCCGGTGCAGCGGCGCGCGGCGCGGCCTTCGCCGGCTCCCACAGCGCGCTCAGGTCGGCGCTGTCGATCCGCGCGTGCCGCGCCAGCTCGGGCAGCAGCTGGCGGCGCAGCGCGCCTTGCGGCAACGCCAGCCACAGCGGCTTGGCCTGCGCCAGCATGCGCGCGCGACCCTCGGCGGTGTCCAGGTCCAGGCCGTGGCTCGCCTGCTCGATCAACTGGCGCGACAGCGGCACCGCCTTGGCCACCTGCTCGTCGAACGCGGCCGCGCCGAGCTCGCGCACGAAGCTGTCGGGATCGTGCTCGCTGGGCAGGAACAGAAAGCGCACGCTGCGCAGATCGGTGGCATGCGGCAGCGCGGCTTCGAGCGCGCGCGCCGCCGCGCGCCGGCCGGCCGCGTCGCCGTCGAAGCTGAAGACCACGGTGTCGGTGAAGCGAAAGAGCTTTTGCAGATGCTCGGCGCTGCAGGCCGTGCCCAGCGTTGCCACCGCGTTGGCCAGGCCGTGCTGCACCAGCGCCACCACGTCCATGTAGCCCTCGACGACCAGCACGTAGCCTTTGCTGCGCAGCGCGGTGCGGGCTTCGAACAGGCCGTACAGCTCGCGGCCCTTGACGAACACCGCGGTCTCGGGCGAGTTTAGGTACTTGGGCTCGCCCGCATCCAGCACCCGCCCGCCGAAGCCGATGACCTCGCCCTTGACCGAGCGGATCGGGAACATGATGCGGTCGCGGAAGCGGTCGTAGCGCTTGTGCGCGGCGTCGTGCTCGTCGCCTTGCACGATGACCAGCCCGCCATCGGCCAGCAGCGGATCGTCGTAGTGCGCGAAGGCGCTGGCCAGGTTGCGCCAGCCCGGCGGCGCATAGCCCAGGCCGAAGCGGGCGGCGATCTCGCCGCTCAGGCCGCGGCGTTTCAGGTAGTCGATCGCGTTCGGGTGGTGCTTCAGCTGCGTGCGGTAGTGGGCTGCGGCGCGCTGCAGGACTTCAGTCACCGTCGCTTGGTGCGCGCGCGCCTGCACTGCACGCTGCTGCTCGGCCGGGTCCAGCGCCTCGTCGGGCACCGTCATGCCCAGCGGCTGCGCCAGCTCGGCCACCGCGTCGCGAAAGCTGGCGCCCGAGTGCTCCATCAGGAAGCCGATCGCGTCGCCGTGCGCGCCGCAGCCGAAGCAGTGATAGAACTGTTTGCCGGCATTGACGCTGAAGCTTGGCGACTTCTCGGCATGGAACGGGCACAGCCCCATGTGGTTGGCGCCGCTGCGCTTGAGCTCCACATGGCGGCCCACGACGTCGACGATGTCGACGCGCGACAGCAGGTCTTGCACGAAGCCGGCGGGGATCACCTCGGCAGTCTAGCCAAGCGCCGTGCCGGCGGCCTCAGCTTGCGGCCGTGCGCGAGGCCGCGGGCGGTGCCGCCGCTGCCAGCGCAAAAAGCCCGCGATGCTCGCGGACCCAGCCCGGCACCGCGGCCGCGGGCATCGGTGCGGCAATGCCGGTACCTTGGCCGATGTCGCAGCCCATCTCGAGCAGCGCGCGCGCCTGCGCCGGCGATTCGACGCCTTCGGCCACCACCGCGCACTGGAAGGTGCGCGCCAGCCCGATCACGCCTTCGACGATCGCGCGGTCCTGCGCGTCGTCGAGCATGTGGTGCACGAACGAGCGGTCGATCTTGAGCACATCCACCGGCAGCTGCTTCAGGTAGGTCAGCGTCGAGTAGCCGGTGCCGAAGTCGTCCAGCGCGAAGCGCACGCCGATCTCGCGGCAGCGCGACAGCAACGCCGAGGTGGCTTCGATGTCGGCATGGGCGGCGGTTTCCAGCACCTCGAGCTCGAGCGCGGTGGCCGGGGTATCGGGGTGGCGTGCCAGCAACTCCGAAAGCCGCTGCGCAAAGTCGGGCTCCTGCAGGTGCCGCGCCGACACGTTGACGCTGACCGAGATGTCCAGCCCCGCGCGCCGCCAGGCCGACAGGTGCTCCAGCGCCTGCGACAGAACCCAGTCGCCCACGCGCGAGGACAACCCGGTGTTCTCGATCAACGGCAGGAACTGCATCGGCGCGATCAGGCCGTGCTGCGGGTGGTCCCAGCGCAACAGCGCCTCCAACCCGAGCACCACGCCGCGGCGCATGTCCACCTTGGGCTGGTAGTGCAGGGTGAGTTCCGACTTGTCCAGCGCCTCGTGCACGCGGCCGATGGCCATCACGCGTTCTTCGTTGCGCCGGCGGTTCTCCGGGTCGAAGAACTGGTGGCCGTTGCGCCCGGCCTGCTTGGCGCCGTACATCGCGTGGTCGGCGTGGCGCAGCAAGGTGTCGGCGTCGCTGCGGTCGATCGGGTAGACGGTCGCGCCCAGGCTGGCAGTGACGTGCACCGGCTCGCCATCCGGGTCGAGCACATAAGGCAGCGCCACCACGCGCAGCACGCGCTCGACCGCGAGCCGCGCTTCTTCCAGCGACGCGGCGCGCAGCAGCAGCACGAACTCGTCGCCGCCGAGCCGTCCCGCGGCATCGGACCAGCGGTCGTTGCTGCGCAGCGCGCTGCGCAGCCGGCCGGCCAGCTCTACCAGCAGCCGGTCGCCGGCGGCATGGCCCAGCCGGTCGTTCACCGGCTTGAAGCGGTCCAGGTCGAGGTAGCACACCGTCAGCAAGTGGCCGTCGGCGTCGGCGGCGGCCATCGCCTGCGACAGCACCTGCATCAGCCGCGCGCGGTTGGGCAGCCGGGTCAGTTCGTCGAAGTTTGCCTGGCGCTCGAGGCGGTCGCGCTGCTGGCGCTGCTCGGTGATGTCGGAGATCACCAGCACGTGGTTCAGCAGCGTGCCGGCGCTGTCGTTGACGCTGGAAATCGTCACCTGCAGCGTGCAGGCTTCGCCATTGCGGCGCCGCTCGACCAACTCGCCGCGCCAGTGGCCGGCATCGCGCAGACCAGCCCACATCAACAGGCGCTGCTGGCGCACCAGCGGATCGGGTGCGGCCGCGCGCAACATCGACGGCACGCTGCCGATCAGCTCGGACCGCGGCACGCCCAGGATCTGGCTGTACGCCGGATTGACGTCGAGCACGCGCATCTGCGCATCGGCGATCAGCAGGCCTTCGTGCAGGTGCTGGAACAGGTTGGCCGACAGGCGCTGCCGCTCGCGCGCGTCGTGCCGCTCGCTGCTGTCCGACAAGGTGGCGATCAGCCGAACCGGCTGGCCGTGGTGATTGCGCTCGGCCACCAGCAGCTGAAGTTCGAGCCAGTGCCAGCCATCGCTGCCGTGCACGCGAAGCTCGCACCGAACTTGCGACACCGGGCCGCGATGCAATTGGCCGAGCAGCGATTGCAGTGCGGTGCGCGCGGCATCGTCCAGGCGCGACTGCCACGCCGACCATGACGCTGAATCGATGCCGCTGAGCCGGCGCCAGTGCGGCGACGCACGGCCTTCATCGTGGCCCAGACGCCACTCGGCCGCACCGAGCCCGGCGCCATCGAGCGCTTGCAGCCAGCGCCGCTCGACGCCCAGGCTGTCGCGTGTCAGCGCATGCAGCAGCAGCAGATTGCCGATCAGCATCGATGCATAGATCCATGCCGAGGCCACGGCCTGCGGCGCGGGCAGCGTGGCAAACAGGCCGAAGCCGTGGCCGCTGGCCCACAGCACGCTTGCGGCCAAGGTCGCGGTCATGGCCGATGCCAGGCCCAGCCCGGCATGCACCAGCAGCGCCGCCACCAGCACCATCGGCACGCACGCCAGCATCCAAAGCAGGGCGCCCAGCCCGGCGGACAACCCAACCGCGGCCAGCGTGCTGCACAGCACCGCACCCACCAGCAGCAAGGTCCAGGCGCGGCGCGCGGGCGCGACGGCCCGCAACACCGCGTCGCGCCGCAAGGTCGTCAGCGGCACGCCGGCCAGCAGCAGCCCGACCCAGTGCCCGAA
>CALBTN010000228.1 GCA_937967345.1 uncultured Rubrivivax sp.
GCCTGGGCCAGCGCCTGGCCGCTCAGCGCCGCCGCCAGCAGCAGCGCGCCCAACGTGCGCCGGCTCATTTCGGCGCCCCCGCCGCCCCTGCACTGCCCGCCTCGGCCGCCTTGCCGAACACCAACTGACCGATCAGGTTCTCCAGCACCAGCGCCGACTGGGTGCGCGTGATGGTCGCGCCGGCGGCAAAGTCGGCCTCGTCGCCGCCCGGCTCCAGGCCGATGTACTGGTCGCCCAGCAGCCCGGAGGTCAGGATCTTGGCCGAGCTGTCCTTCGGGAAGCGGTAGCCCTGGCGGATCTCCATGCCGACCACGCCCTGGAAGGTCTGGCCATCGAGCGTGATCGAGCTGACGCGCCCGACCGTGACCCCGGCGCTGCGCACCGGCGCGCGCACCTTCAGCCCGCCGATGTTGTCGAAGCGTGCGCTCAGCGAATACGTCGGCTCGGTGCTGAAGCTGGCCAGGTTGGCCGCCTTCAACGCCAGGAACAGCAACGCGGCCAGACCCAGCAGCACGAACAGGCCGACCATGATTTCGACGGTTCTAGTGCGCATCGGTCATCAGGGGGTAGAAAACATCAGTGCGGTCAGGATGAAGTCCATGCCGAGCACGGCGAGCGAGGCGATCACCACCGACCGGGTGGTGGCGGCCGACACCCCGGCCGGCGTGGGCTGGGCCTCGAAGCCCTGGTACAGCGCGACGAAGCTGCAGATCACGCCGAAGACGAAGCTCTTGACGATGCCGTTGCCCAGGTCGCGCCAGACGTCGACACGGTCTTGCATCAGCGCCCAGAAGTTGCCGGCATCCACGCCGATCAGCAGCACCGCCACCACCCAGGCGCCGAGTATGCCAACGGCGGAGAACACCAGCGCCAGCACCGGCATCGCGGCAATGCCGCCGATGAAGCGCGGCGCCAGCACGCGCTTGCGCGGGTCCACCGCCATCAGCTCCATCGCCGCGAGCTGCTCGCCGGCCTTCATCAGGCCGATCTCGGCGGTCAGCGAGGTGCCGGCGCGCCCGGCGAACAGCAGCGCGGTGACCACCGGCCCCAGCTCGCGCAGCAGCGCCAGGTTGACCACCAGGCCGAGGTTCTCGGCCGCGCCGTAGGTGACCAGCGCGTAGTACATCTGCAGCGCCAGCACGAAGCCCACCGCCAGCCCCGACGCCGCAATGATCAGCAGCGAGTGGTTGCCGATCAGGTGGATCTGCGCCAGCACCAGCGGCCAGCGCCGCAGCGCGGCCGGCGTGCAGCGCAGCAGCTCGACGCAGAAGAACGCCGCATGGCCCAGCGCGCGCAGCCACCCGAGCGTGGCACGGCCGAGCCAGGCCAGCGCGTCGGTCACGGCCGCAGCCCCAGGTCTTCGGCCAGCGGCGCGGCCGGGTAGTGAAAGCGCACCGGGCCGTCGGGCTGCGCGCCGATGAACTGGCGCACCTCGGGGTCGCTCGATTCGCGCAGCGCCTGCGGCGTGCCGTGCGCGACCACACGGCCGCCGCCGGACAGCAAGTAGGCCTCGTCGCAGATCGCGAAACACTCGTCGATGTCGTGCGACACCACCAGCGAGGTCGCGCCGGTGGCGTCGCCGAGCTTGCGGATCAGGTTGGCCGCCACGCCCAGCGCGATCGGGTCCAGCCCGGCGAAGGGCTCGTCGTACATGATCAGCTCGGGGTCCAGCGCGATCGCCCGCGCCAGCGCGATGCGCCGCGCCATGCCGCCCGAGACCTGGCTGATGCTCAGGCGCGCCGCGCCGCGCAGGCCCACCGCTTCGAGCTTCATCAACACGATGTCGCGCACCATGTCTTCGGGCAGATCGGTCTGCTCGCGCAACGGGAACGCGACGTTGTCGAACACGCTCAGGTCGGTGAACAGCGCGCCGAACTGGAACAGCATGCCCAGGCGGCGGCGCAGCCGGTACAGCTGCGCGCGGTCGTGCACGTCGATGCGTTCGCCGTCGAAGCGGATCTCGCCGCGCTGCGGCGCGTGGCTGCCGCCGATCAGGCGCAGCAGCGTGGTCTTGCCGCAACCCGATCCACCCAGGATGGCCGTGACCTTGCCGCGCGCAAAGCGCAGCGACACGTCGTTGAGGATCGTGCGGGACGCGTCGTAGCCAAAGCTGACACGGTCGAACTCGATCAAGGGCTGGGGTTCGGACATCGGGCGGCAAGCAAGGCCGGGATTGTCCCATGCAGCCAGCGCGTGCCTTGGCGCGAAAAGGCACGGACAAGCGGCGGCCATCCGCCCCGGTGCGGCGATGGCCGGCCCCGCGCCGGGGCACGCTGCTGCCGCCGCCAGCGCAGCGCAGTGCTGCACTGCGCTGCGTCTAACGCGGCAAGGTGCTGTGCCCCATCAGGAAGGTATCGACCGCGCGCGCCGCCTGGCGGCCCTCGCGGATCGCCCACACCACCAGCGACTGGCCGCGGCGCATGTCGCCGGCGGCGAAGACCTTGGCCACGCCGGTGCGGTAGGCGTCGGCCCCGTCGGTGAAGGCTCTGGCATTGCCGCGCGCGTCGCGCTCGATGCCGAACGCGTCGAGCACGCTCGCCGCCGGGTTGACGAAACCCATCGCCAGCAGCGCCAGCTCGCAGGCGATGTCGCGCTCGCTGCCCGGCACCTCGGTCATCTTGCCGTCGGCCCACTGCAACTGCACCGTGCGCAGCGCCGCGAGCTTGCCCTTGTCCTTGCCGCTGCCGCCGACGAAGGCCTTGGTGGCGATGGCGAATTCGCGTTCGCAGCCCTCTTCGTGGCTGGAGCTGGTGCGCAGCTTGTACGGCCAGTACGGCCAGGTCAGCGGCCGGTCCTCCTGCTCGGGCGGCATCGGCAGCAGCTCGAACTGGGTGACGCTGGCCGCGCCGTGGCGGTTGCTGGTGCCCACGCAGTCGGAGCCGGTGTCGCCGCCGCCGATCACCACCACGCGCTTGCCGCCGGCCTTGATCTGCGCCTTGAGCTTGTCGCCGGCCACCACCTTGTTCTGCTGCGGCAGGAACTCCATCGC
>CALBTN010000229.1 GCA_937967345.1 uncultured Rubrivivax sp.
CATCTGGCTGGGCCTGCTGTGGCTGTTCGTGCCCGAGGACTGGCTGTAACGCAGCGCACCCCGTGCGTCGCGGCGGGCCGTGAACCGCGCGTCAGCGCACTGCCTCGACCACCGCGTCGAACAGGTAGCCCGCGCCGCGCTCGGTCTTGATGTAGCTGGGCTGCGCCGGATCGGGCTCGATCTTGCGCCGCAGCCGCAGGATCTGCACATCGATCGAGCGGTCGTAGACCTCGGCGTTATGCAGCCGCGACAGGTCGAGCAGCTGGTCGCGCGACAGCACCCGCTGCGGCGCCGAGGCAAAGGCCACCAGCAGGCTGAACTCGCCATTGGTGAGCTCGACCACGCGCCCGTCGGCCGCCTTCAGCTTGCGCAGCCCGATGTTGAGCTCCCAGTGGCCGAAGCGGTAGGCACGCACCCGCGCGATGGTGTCGGCAACGCTGGCCTGCGCCTGGGCGCGGCGCAGCAGCGCCCGGATGCGCGCCAGCAGCTCGCGCGGCGAAAACGGCTTGGTCAGGTAGTCGTCGGCGCCCAGCTCCAGGCCCATCACGCGGTCGGCTTCCTCGGCGCGGCCGGTGAGCATCAGGATCGGCAGCGTCGAGGTCTCGCGCAGCCGCCGCGCGATCTGAAGCCCGTCCTCGCCCGGCAGCCGGATGTCCAGCACCACCAGGTCGATGGCCTCGCGCGCCAGCACCGCGTCGAACTCCTTGCCGCTGGCCACGGCCGTGGTGCGCAGCTCGTTGTCGTTCAGGTAGTCGCACACCAGCTGGCGCAACGACGCCTCGTCGTCGAGCACCAGCACGTGCGGGGTCAGCGTCGGACGGTCGGCTTGCATCGGTTGGCCTGCAGCGGCGGGTACAGGCAGCGGTGCATCGTAGCGGAGCCGGCGCGCTGGCGTGCGCTCAGCCGCGCGGCCGCAGCGCGTCGGCCAGGCTGCGGGCGATGTCGCGCGCCACCAGCGGCTTGGCCAGCACCTCGGCCACGCCGGCGTCGCGCGCACCGCGCAGCAACTGCGGCGTGACGCGCCCGCTCATCAGCACGATCGGGATGTCGGCGCGAATCTCGCGCACCGCGCGCGCCAGCTCCGAGCCGGTCATCTCGGGCATCGCCTCGTCGCTGAGCACCAGATCGAAGCGCTGCGGCGCCTCGCGCAGGCTGTGCAGCGCGGCCCGGCTCGAGGTGAAGCCGATCGGCTCGTAGCCCAGGCCGGCGATCATCTCCTCGCCCAGCAGCACCAGGGCCTCCTCGTCGTCGACCAGCAGCACGGTCTGGCCGCGGCCCTGCGGTGCGGCCTGCTCGGCCACGGCCGGCGGCGCAACGTCGCGCAGCCACGGCAGGTAGATCGTGAAACTGCTGCCCTCGTGCAGCGTGCTGGCGACGTCGATGCCGCCGCCCAGGTCGCTGACGATGCCGTGCACCAGCGACAGGCCCAGCCCGGTGCCGATGCCAACCTCCTTGGTAGTGAAGAATGGATCGAAGATGCGCTCGAGCAGCGGCGCGGGAATGCCGCGGCCGGTGTCGGCCACGCGCAGCCGCAGGTACTCGCCGGCCGGCAGCACACCGGTGGCGCAGCCGGGCGACAGGGTCTGCGGCGGGTCCAGCGTGACGCTGAGCGCACCGCCCGACTTCATCGCCTGCGCGGCGTTGGTACACAGGTTCATCACCACCTGGTGCACCTGCGTCGGGTCGCCCATCACCGCGGCGTCGACGGCCAGCAGCTGGCGTTCGAGCCGGATGCCCGCGGGCAGCGAGGCCTCGATCGCGTCCAGCGCCTCGGCCACCACCGACTGCACGTGCACCGGCACGCGCTCGCCGACGCCGGCCCGGCTGAACGCGAGGATGCGCTCGACCAGCAGCTTGGCGCGCACCCCGGCGCTCATCGCGGCGTCGACGTGGCGGCGCAGCGCGCTGCCCGGCGGCGCGTCTTTCTGCGCCATCTCGCCGTGGCCGAGGATCGCTGCCAGGATGTTGTTGAAATCGTGCGCGATGCCGCCGGCCATGGTGCCGATCGCCTCGAGCTTTTGCGCCTGGCGAAGCTGCAGCTCGAGCTGCTCGCGCTCGGCCTCGGCGCGCTTGTGCTCGGTGATGTCCTCCATCGAGCCGGCCATGCGCAGCGGCAGGCCGTCGCTGTCGCGCACCGCCACGCCGCGCTGGCGGTACCAGTGCCACTGGCCGTCGGGCCGCTGCAGCCGGAACTCCACCTTGAAGCGCCGCGACTGCCCGCGCAGGTGCATCGTCAGCGCCTCGCGCACGCCAGCGCGGTCGTCGGGGTGCGGCTGCAGCAGCGCCAGCCAGTCGTGGCGCGGCCGCTGCGCGTCGCCGCCGCTTCGGCCGACCAGTTCCTGCGCGCGCGGCGACAAGAACAGCGTGTCGCTGTCCAGGTCCCAGTCCCACAGCCCTTCGTTCGAGCCGTCGACCGCGAGCTGGTAACGCTCTTCCGAGCGGCGCAGGGCCTGCTCGGTTTTCTTCAGCCCGTCGATGTCGCTGACCGAGCCGGCCCAGCGCGCCGGCGCGCCGGCCGCATCGCGCGTCAGGCGGCCGCGAAAGCGCACCCAGTGGTAGTCGCCGTCGGCGCCGAGCATCAGGTACTCGCCTTCGTGGGCGTCGGCGCGCGTCATGCCCTGGCCGTGCAGTTCGGCCAGCACGCGCACCACGTCGTCGGGGTGGAAGCGCGGCATCACCCGCGGTGCCCACTGCGCGCGCGCGAGCATGCCGGACTCGGCCGGCAGCCCGATCAGCCGCCAGGCGCGCGCCGACGCGAACAGCCGGTCGCCGGCGATGTCCCAGTCGATGATGCCGTCGTTGGACCCGGCCAGCCCGCGCTCGTAGCGCTCTTCGCTTTCGCGCAGCGCCTGCTCGGCACGCTTGCGCGCGTCGATGTCGCTGACCGATCCGGCCATGCGCAGCGGCTGCCCCTGCGCGTCGCGCACGCACACGCCGCGCACGCGCACCCAGCGGTAGCTGGCGTCGGATTGGCGCACGCGCCACTCGCCTTCGTAGGCCGCGGCGGCGCCGCACAGGTGCGCCTGCATCGATGCGGTGCGCTCGGGCGCATCGTCGGGGTGCAGCTGGAGGTCGCGCAGCCAGTCGTCCAGGTTCACCACCTCGGGCCCAGGCGGCAGGCCGAGAATCTCGCGGCAGCGGCGCGAGCCAAATGCGCGGCGGTTGACGTAGTCGAAGTCCCACACGCCGTCGTCGGAGCCGGCCACCGCCAGCGCGAAGCGCTCCTCGCTCAGCCGCAGCGCCTCCTCGATGCCCTTGCGCACGCTGATGTCCAGGCTGACGCCGGCCACGCGCAGCACCTGCCCGCGGTCGTCGCGGAAGCACTGCGCGCGGGTCAGGATCCAGCGCACCGCATCGCTGCCCGGCAGCAAGATGCGGTATTCGTAGTCCAGCCGCGCCACGCCCGGGTCCTGGACATCGCGGCGCATCTGCTCCAGCCGCGGCAGGTCGTCGGGGTGAAAACGCACGCGCTCGAGCAGCTCGCGTTGCGTGGTGATCTGCAACTGCGGCGGCAGCCCGAACACCTGGTTGAGGTTGCCGGACACGTACAGCGCATCCGACGGCTGCTCCCACACCCAGTGGCCGCCGGTGGAGCCGGTCATGGCCAGCGCCAGGCGCTCTTCCGACAGGCGCAGCGCGTCCTCGGCGCGGCGCCGGGCGTCGATGTCGGTGGCCGAGCCGGCCATGCGCAGCGGCCGGCCCTGCGCGTCGCGCACGCACAGGCCGCGCACGCGCACCCAGCGGTACGCACCATCGTTGCTGCCGACGCGGTACTCGCTGGCGTAGACGGGGGTGCGGCCCGCGAGATGGGCCTTCAGCGCTTGGCGCCGAACGACGATGTCGTCGGGATGGATGCGCCCGGCGGCAAACCAGGCGTCGCGCGGCAGCAGGTCGGGGCCCGGGGCCAGGCCGAAGATCTCGCGCGTGCGCGGCGACGCGTAAACCCGGTCGCTGACCAGGTCCCAGTCCCAGATGCCCTCGTCGCTGCCGGCCACGGCCAGTTCGAAGCGCTCGCTCGAG
>CALBTN010000230.1 GCA_937967345.1 uncultured Rubrivivax sp.
CGCGTAGGCGCCGGCCTTGCCGAAGGGCTCGCCGCTGGCGACGTAGGCGTCGATCGCGGCCGCCGGCATCGGTGCGAAGCGCACCCGCGACACGTTCAGCGCCGCGCGCGAGCGCCGCCCGTCGTGCAGCGCCACCGCGCTGAGCACGCGGTGGGTGCGGCCGCACAGCGCGCGCAGCATCTCGTGCGCGTCGTGCGCGTTGGCCGGCTTGCCCAGGATGCGCCGGCCCAGCGCGACCGTGGTATCGGCGCACAGGATCGGCGCCGGCGCACCGCCGCACCGCCGCAACCGCAGCACCGCAGCGTGCAGCTTGGCGCGGGTCACGCGCTGCACGTAGGCGACCGGCAACTCGCCGGGCCGCACGGCTTCGAGCGCTTCGGCGTCCTCGTCGTCGCCCGGCAGCAGAAGTTCGTGGTCGACGCCAATCTGCTGCAACAGCTGGCGTCGGCGCGGGCTGTGCGAAGCGAGCCAGACGAATCCCGGCGGAGGGCTCATTCGCGGTGGTAGGGGTGGCCCTGCGCCAGCGTCCAGGCGCGGTACAGCGCCTCGGCCAGCAGCACGCGCACCAGGGCGTGCGGCAAGGTCAGGTCGGACAGGCGCAGCGTCTCGTCGGCACTGGCCTTCAGCGCGCGCGCCAGGCCGTCCGGGCCGCCGATCAGCAGCGCGACATCGCTGCCCCCGGCGCGCCAGCGCTGCAGCGCATCGGCCAGGTGCGCGGTGCTGGCCGCGCTGCCGTGTTCGTCCAGAACCACGCGCCGCGCCCCCTTGGGGCACGCGGCCTCGATGCGCTGGGCCTCGGCGGCCATGCACTGCTCGGCGCTGCGCGAGCCGCGCGGCTCGGCCTTCAGTGCCCGCAGTTCCAGGCGCAGGTGGGGCGGGAAGCGCTTGGCGAAATCGTCCCAGGCGGCTTCGGCCCAAGCCGGCTGGCGTTGGCCGACGGCCAACACCAGCAGCCTCATGGCCGGCGCCGCGTCGCCGCCGGCGTGTTGCGCGCGCGGCCGGTGGCTGCGGTCTTGCGTGCGGTCTTGCCCGTGGTCTTGCGTACCGTCTTGCGCGCCGCGGCTGCGGCAACCACCGTGCGCACCGTGCCTTGCTTTGGCGGCTGGCGCGGCGGCGACGGCCGGCGCGACGGGGCTGGCGCCGCGGCCCGCTTCGCGCCGGGCTGCGCCGAGGCAGCGGCACGGCGCGGCTGCGCCGGCGCGGCCATGGCGGCCACGTCGTCGAGCGCGCCCAGCTCGTCCGGCTCGTCCATGTCCGCCGCCACATCGGCCGGCTCCGACGCCTTGACCAGGCCCGTGCGGACGCTGCCGGCCAGCTTCATCCGCACCGGCTTGGCGCCCCAGAGCTCCTCCAGGCGGTAGTACTCGCGGATCGACGGCTGCATGATGTGCGCCACCGCGGCGCCGCAGTCGACGATGATCCACTCGCCGTTGTCCTCGCCCTCGGTGCGCAGCACCTTCAGGCCGCGCTCGCGCACCTTGTCGCGCACGCTGGCCGCCAGAGCCTTGGTCTGCCGGTTGCTGGCGCCGGTGGCAATGACCACGCGCTCGAACAGCGGCGACAGCGCCTCGGTGTTGAACACCACGATGGCTTGCGCCTTCACGTCCTCCAGCCCGTCGACGATGGCGCGTTGCAGTTTGCGGATGTCCATTCAGCTCCCGGTGGCGGCCCGGTACAGGCCCTGTTGGCGAATATAGAGCGCCACTGCCGGCGGCACCAGCGCGCCGATGTCCAGCCCGGCGGCCACGCGCGCGCGGATGTCGCTGGCCGACACGTGCAGCGGCGGCAGCGTCAGCCACACCGTCGCCGCGGCGCGCACGCGCGGGTCGACGCCGGCATCGCCGGCGCTGCCCGGGCGCTGCGCCACCGCCAGCGTCACGCGCGGCAGCAGATCGTCGATGCCATGCCAGGTGTGCAGGTTGCGGTACTGGTCCTGGCCGATGACCAGAAACCACTGCGCGGCGGGCTCGGCGGCCTGCAACTCGCGCAGCGTGTCCAGCGTGTAGCTTGGGCCGGCACGCTGCAGCTCGCAGCGCTCGATGACGAAGCGCGCCTCACTTTCGATGGCCAGGCGCAGCATCGCCTCGCGCTGTGCGCCCGGGCTCAAGCTGCGCGCCTTTTGCCACGCCGCGCCGGTCGGCACCCAGCGCAGTTGGTCCAGCGCAAGTTGGTCGCGCGCCTGCCGCGCCAGCGCCAGGTGCGCGTCGTGCACCGGGTCGAAGCTGCCGCCGAACAGGCCGATCTTCCTGGCCCCCGAGACGGCTGCGGCGTCGCCCCCCCGAGGGGGTGTGCCCGCCTCGGGGCGGCCCGGCGGTGGACGGCCTACGCCAGCCAATCGCGCACCGGCAGGAAGTCGGTATGAAGCCGCGCCTCGGCCGAGCCCGGCTCGGGCGCCCAGTCGTAGCGCCACTGCGCCAGCGGCGGCATCGACATCAGGATGCTCTCGGTGCGCCCGCCCGACTGCAGCCCGAAGTGCGTGCCGCGGTCGAACACCAGGTTGAATTCGACGTAGCGCCCGCGCCGGTAGAGCTGGAAGTCGCGCTCGCGCTCGCCGAAGGGCGTGGCGCGGCGGCGCTGCACGATCGGCAGGTAGGCCGGCACGAAGGCGTCGCCCACCGCGCGCAGCATGGCGAAGCTGCGCTCGAAGCCCAGCTCGTTGAAGTCGTCGAAGAAGATGCCGCCGACGCCGCGCGCCTCACCGCGGTGCTTGAGGAAGAAATACTCGTCGCACCAGCGCTTGAAGCGCGGGTACAGCTCGGGGCCGAAGGGCGCCAACGCGTCGCGGCAAGCGCGGTGGAAGTGCACCGCGTCGTCGTGCACGCCGTAGTAGGGCGTCAGGTCCATGCCGCCGCCGAACCAGACCACCGGTTCGCGTCCATCCGGCAGCGCGGCGAAGGCGCGCACGTTCATGTGCACGGTGGGCACATGCGGGTTGCGCGGGTGCATCACCAGCGACACGCCCAGGGCTTCATAGGGCGCACCGGCCAGCTCGGGCCGGTGCTGGGTGGCCGACGGCGGCAGCGTGCGCCCGCGCACGTGGCTGAAGTTGCAGCCCGCGCGCTCGAACACGTTGCCTTGTTCGACCAGGCGCGACACGCCGCC
>CALBTN010000231.1 GCA_937967345.1 uncultured Rubrivivax sp.
GCTTGCGGCCGATTTGGCGACCGAGCTCGGCGCGGTGGGCGCGGCGCCGTCCGGCGCGGTGGCCGCTGCCGCCGATGCGCCGGCCGATGTGCCGCTGCGGGCGGCCGCAACACCCGCCTGGCAAGAACTTCTGCAAGCCGAGGCGCGCGCGCTGCTGGCGCAGGGCGCGCCCGACGTGTGGGATGCGTTGTCACGCCAGTTCGAGGCCGGCCTGATCCGCACCGCGCTCGAGCTGACGCACGGCCGGCGCATCGAGGCGGCGCACAAGCTGGGCATCGGACGCAACACCATCACCCGCAAGATCCAGGAGCTGGGCCTGGACGAGTAGCGCGGCGCTACCGCACCGGTACGGCCAAGGCGGCTCAGCCTTCGAGCGTGGCGATCACCGGCGCGTGGTCGCTGGGCCGCTCGTTCTTGCGCGGCGCGCGGTCGATGGTGCAGGCGCTGACCTGCGGCCGCAGCGCCTCGCTGACCAGGATGTGGTCGATGCGCAGCCCCTGGTTCTTGCGGAAGGCGAGCATCCGGTAGTCCCACCATGACCACGACTTCGGCGGCTGCTCGAACAGGCGGAACGCGTCGTGCAGCCCCAGCGCGAGCAAGCCGCGGAAGTGCTCGCGCTCCTGCGGCGTGCACAGCACCTGGCCGGCCCAGGCGATCGGGTCGTGCACGTCGCGGTCGTCGGGCGCGATGTTGAAGTCGCCCATCAGCACCAGCCGCGGATGGGCGGCCAGCTCGCTGTGCAGCCACTCGCGCAGCGCGTCCAGCCAGCGCAGCTTGTACTGGAACTTGTCGCTGTCGATGGCCTGGCCGTTGGGGAAGTACGCGCCGATCACGCGCACGTCACCCAGCGTGCCGGCGATCACGCGCGCCTGGTCGTCGTCCAGCCCGGGGATGTTCTTTTGCACCTGCAGCGCCTGGTTTCGCGTCAGCAGGGCCACGCCGTTGTAGGTCTTCTGCCCGAACCACACCGCGCGGTAGCCGGCAGCCTCGATCGCGGCGGCTGGGAACTTGTCGTCGCTGAGCTTGGTTTCCTGCAGCGCCAGCACATCCGTCGGATTGGCCTGCAGCCAGTCCAGCACCTGCGGCAGGCGCACAGCCAGCGAGTTGACGTTCCAGGTGGCGAGTTTCACGGTGACCCTTCAGGTGCTGCGGTGGCTGCAACGGCGTCGAGCAGGTCCGGCGCGGTGCGGGCAAGGGCCGCTTCAGACCCTTGCGCTGCGCACCGGTCGGCACCGAACCGCACCAAAGTGCAGCCGCCTGCCGCCGCGATCGTACAAGGCGGTGCCTGCTCAGCCGCCGCGGCCTTGCTCAGCCGCGGCGGCAATAGCGCGTGCGGCGGTAGCCGAAGCCCTGGCCCGAGTCGTGGCGCACCTGGTCGATCTCGTCGAACTGGTCGCGCGGCCACTCGGGAAAGCGCGCGTCGCCGTCGAAGTCGCGCTCGATCTCGGTCAGCCACAGCTGCTGTGCCAGCGGCAGTGCCAGCGCGTAAACCTGCGCACCGCCGATGACGAAGGCCAGTGGCTCGCCGCCGAGACGCGCGATCGCGTCGGGCAGCGAGGCCGCGCATTCGGCACCGGCGGCCGCGAAGCCGGCATCGCGCGTCAGCACGATGTTGCGCCGCCCGGGCAGCGGGCGAAAGCGCGGCGGCAGCGACTCCCAGGTCTTGCGCCCCATGATCACCGCGTGGCCCAAGGTGGCGCTCTTGAAGAACTGCATGTCTTCGGGCAGTTGCCACGGCAGCCGGTTGGCGCCACCGATGACGCCGTTGCGCGCCACCGCGGCGATCAGCACCAGTTCGGGCGTTGCCGCGGGCATCACACCGCCACCGGCGCCTTGATCGCGGCGTGGTGCTGGTAGTCCAGCACCTCGAAGTCTTCGAACGCGTAGTCGAAGACCGACGCCGGCCGGCGTTTGATCTGCAGCGTCGGGTAGGGGTAGGGCGCGCGTGCCAGTTGCGTGCGCACCTGCTCGACGTGGTTGTCGTAGATGTGGCAGTCGCCGCCGGTCCAGATGAAGTCGCCCAGGCGCAGATCGCACTGCTGCGCCAGCATCTGCGTCAGCAGCGCGTAGCTGGCAATGTTGAAGGGCACGCCGAGGAAGATGTCGGCGCTGCGCTGGTACAGCTGGCAGCTGAGTTTTCCATCGGCGACGTGGAACTGGAAGAAGGCGTGGCAGGGCAGCAGCGCCATCTTCGGCAGCTCGGCCACGTTCCAGGCGCTGACCACGATGCGCCGGCTGTCGGGGTTGGTCTTCAGCTGCTTGACCACCTCGGCGATCTGGTCGATGTGGCCGCCGTCGGGGGTCGGCCAGCTGCGCCACTGCACGCCGTACACCGGCCCCAGGTCGCCGGTCTTGGGGTCGGCCCATTCGTCCCAGATGCTGACGCCGCGCTGCTGCAGCCAGCGCGCGTTGCCGTCGCCGCGCAGGAACCACAGCAACTCCAGCGCGATGCTCTTGAAGTGCACCTTCTTGGTCGTCACCAGCGGGAAGCCTTCGTTCAGGTCGAAGCGCATCTGGTGGCCGAACACGCTGCGCGTGCCGGTCCCGGTGCGGTCGGCCTTAGGCGTGCCGTGCTCGAAGACGTGGCGCATCAAGTCTTCGTACTGGCTGCGCGTGGGGCGGGTCATCGTCAGTAGGCTCCGAACAAGGTGTCGAGCGCGTCAGCGACCTCGGCCTGCCAGTGGCTGGCGCGAAGCACCGCGCGTTGCAGCATCTGTGCCGGCACTGGCGCCAGCGCCGCGCTGTCGAGCACCACCGGCGTGCCCGCGACCTCGAGCACCGGGTTCAGGCCGCGCGCCGGCGTGCCGAAGCCCTTGCGCGAGCGCAGCGGGATCACCACGCGCGTGGCCAGCGGCCCGAGATGATCGTTCTGCACGTCCAGCACGAACGGCGTGTGGCCGCGCTCGGTCGCGACCGGATTGGCGAAGACGTCCAAGCGCGCCATCGGCTACGCGGTCTTGCGCGCCGCACGCGGGCGCATGAAGCTGCGGTAGCGGTCGGAGAACAGCCCCTCGCGCTCGACGCGTTCGTTGTAGTGGGCGATCGCCTCGGCGTTTTGCGTCTGCCAGTCGGCCCAGTAGCGGCGCAGCACCTCCTCGGTCAGCAGCGCGTCGACCGTCTGCGAGATGTTCAGCCCCATCTCGCGCGCCATCTCCAGTACCTTGCCGTTCAGATGCAGGTTGATCGCGCGCTTCGGTGCGTTGCGGATGCTGCGCATGTTCATGCCCCTTTCATGCGCATGAATTATGCGTCGGCAAACTGCATCGCTGCCAGCCGCGCATACAGGCCGCCGCGCGCCACCAGCACCGCGTGGCTGCCGACGTCGACGATGCGCCCGGCCTCCATCACCACGATGCGGTCGGCGCGCAGCACGGTGGCCAGCCGGTGCGCGATGACCAGCGTGGTGCGCCCGCGCATCGCTGCTTCCAGCGCCGCTTGCACCATCCGTTCGCTCTCGGCGTCGAGCGCGCTGGTGGCCTCGTCCAGCAGCAGCAGCGGCGGGTTCTTCAGCATCGCCCGGGCGATGCTGATGCGCTGGCGCTGTCCGCCCGACAGCCGCACGCCGCGCTCGCCGAGAAAGCTGTGGTAGCCCTCGGGCAGCGCGCTGATGAACTCGTGCGCGAACGCCGCCTTGGCTGCGGCGACCACCTCGGCGTCGCTGGCGCCGGGGCGGCCGTAGCGGATGTTGTCCATCGCGCTGCTGGAAAAGATCACGCTGTCCTGCGGCACGATGCCGATGCGCTGGCGCAGCGCGCCCAGCGCCGCGTGCTGCACCGGCACGCCGTCGATCTCGACGCGGCCGGACTGCGCGTCGTAAAAGCGCAGCAGCAACTGCAGCACGGTGCTCTTGCCGGCGCCGCTGGGGCCCACCAGCGCCACCGTCTCGCCGGCGGCGATGGCCAGCTTGAAGTCGTGCAGCGCGGCGTGCTGCGG
>CALBTN010000232.1 GCA_937967345.1 uncultured Rubrivivax sp.
CCCCCTGCATCCGGCGTTTGCGGACGACGCACCCTATGCGCCGGTGATCGTCGAGCTCGACGAAGGCGTGCGCATGCTCACGCGGGTGATCGACTGTGCCCCGGCGGCACTCGAGATCGACATGCCGGTGGAGCTTGCCCTGACCGAGGTGGCGGACGACGTCTGGCTGCCCTGCTTCAGGCGAGCCGGCGATTGAAAGCGGCGGGTAGCCGCACGCTCCGATCGCGGCCCCGCCACACGATGACGACAGGAGACGAGATGGAACTGAATCTGCCCGAAAGTGTGGTTTACGAGAAGCGCGGCCCGATCGCGATCGTCACCATGAATCGCCCCGAAGCGATGAACTCGCTGACCAAGGAGATGCTGATCGGCCTGGAGGCGGCCTTTGACGACTTCGAGGCCGACCCGGCGCTGCGTGTCGCGATCTTCACCGGCGCCGGGGACCGGTCGTTCTGCACCGGTCTGGACATGAAGGCCGCACTGCCCGCCCTCAATGAGGGCGATGCGCTCGGCTACGACGACCCGGCCAAGCGCCCCTTCCAGCGCAACTTCAAGCCCATCATCACCGCGGTCAACGGTGTGTGCGTGGCCGGCGGGCTCGAGTTCATGCTCGGCACCGACATCCGCATCGCCGCCGAACACGCCAAGTTCGGCCTGGCCGAGGTGCGCTGGGCGGTGGTGCCGGCCGGCGGCTCGCACATCCGGCTGCCGCAGCAGATCCCGTGGGCGATCGCGATGGAGATGCTGCTCACCGGCAACACCATCGACGCGCAGCGCGCCTACGAAGTCGGCCTGATCAACAAGGTGGTGCCGGCCGACAAGCTGATGGACGAGGCCATCGCCTACGCGCAGCGCATCTGCGACAACGGCCCGCTGGCGGTGCGCACCGCCAAGGAGATCGCGCTGCGCGCGCTGAACAACGAGCCCGCCTTCGTGCTGGAAAAGACCATGGCCGCGCGCGTGTTCGCCTCGGCCGATGCCCAGGAAGGCCCGCGCGCCTTTGCCGCCAAGCGCAAGCCCGAATACACCGGGCGCTGACGCCGCCCGCCCCACCCGAACCCACGCACCGCACAGGAGAAGCGACCATGGCCAAGAAGGACTACTTCATCGCGCTGACCGAGTTCCACTTCATGAACCTGCAGACGATGAGCGAGATCGGCTACTACCCCGGCATGAAGCAGTTCCACGACAGCGTCAACGGCGTGCTGCGCGCCTGGGCCGGGCGCGACCTGGACAGCCCGTGGCCGCAGCCGATCGCCAGCGCGCTGATTCCCTACATGGACGAGGTCGGCGTCGACGTGGCCTTCTGCCTGCGCGAGCCGATGATGGACATCACCGGCGGCACGGTGTCGATGTCGACCAACGGCTTCATGCTGCAGCAGATCGAGCCCTACCCGGGGCGCATGTACCTCGAGGCCAACGTCGGCCCGATGATCAAGCGCGGCATGAAGAACGCGATCTGGGAGCTGGAGTACCTGGTCAAGGAGCGCGGCGCCAAGCTGTGCAAGGTCTACCAGCCCGAGGACGACGGCCCGATCAACGACCGCCGGCTGTGGCCGTTCTACGAGAAGGCCTGCGAGCTCGGCGTGCCGCTGACCGTGCACACCGGCATGAGCTACGTGTGCCCGCAGCCCAGCAGCCACTGCCACGCCGGGCAGCTCGACGACGTGATGCTCGACTTCCCCGAGCTCAAGGTCATCGCCTACCACGCCGGCTGGCCGCAGTCGGAAGAGCTGATCGGCCTGTGCGGCAAGCACAAGAACCTGTACCTGAGCATCTCGGGGATCATCGGCTGGTTCCAGCGCGCGCCGTACCGCGGCTACCACACCATCGGCACCGCGCTGCAGTGGATGAGCTCGGAGAAGATCGTGCTCGGCTTCGACCTGCCGTTCGACGACCTGGGCCGCATCATCGACTACATCCGCGACATGGACATGCCGGCCGAGTTGCAGGAGAAGTGGGGCTACCCGCAGTTGACCGAGCAGGACAAGGCCAACATCCTCGGGCTGAACCTGGCGCGGCTGACCGGCATCGAGCCGACCAAGCGCACGCCGGCGCGCTGACAACGGCTGGGTCGCGCGATGGAGAAGGTGATCTACGTGCTGTGGCGCGGCGCGCGCGGCGACGGCGCCGCCTTGCGCGGTGCGCTCGCGCCGCGGCTGCTCGAGCTGGGTGCGGCGGCCGTGCAGGTCAACGTGTGCGACAGCGACGCCGAAGGCGCGGCGCCGACCTTCCACTCATCGCGCCCGGCGATGGACGCCTTCGTGTCGCTGTGGGTCGACACCGCCAACGCCGACCGGCGCCGCCCTTTCGACGATGCGGTGGCCGAGCACGCCGCGCGCTTTGCCGCCTACGCGGTGAGCGAATCGCGGCCGATGCGCAACACGCGCTTCGCGGCGCCGGCAGGCGAGCGCACCGCCGGCTTCGCACAGGTCGCGCTATTCCAGCGCCCGCCGCGCATCGCGCGGCAGGCCTGGCTCGAAGTCTGGCTGGGCTCGCACACGCAGATCGCGATCGACACCCAGGACACCTTCTTCTACGTGCAAAACGTGGTCAGCCGTGCCTTGACCTTCGGTGCGCCGCCCTACGGCGCGATCGTCGAGGAAGGTTTTCCGCCCGCCGCCTTTGGCAACCTGCAGGCCTTCTACGACGCCAATGGCGATGAGCCGAAGTTCCAGCGCAACCAGGCGGCGATGGCCAAGAGCTGCCAGCGCTTCATCGACTTCGACAAGCTCGACGTGGTGCAGACCAGCCAGTACGTGATCAAGCCGCTGGGCTGATCGGCGTCGGGCGAGTTTGCCTTGGCCTTCGCAGGCCTGGCACCGACCGGCTGCGATCGGCACTCAGCGATAGTCATCCTCACGCTGGTGCCTGACTGCGCCAACGATCACCGTCCTGGAATCGGCGACTTCGAACAGCGCGACATAGCCGCTCGCGCCGAACGAGATCAGCAACTCGCGCACGAAGCCGTTGTCGCCCGGCGGCGCCTTGCGACAACTGAACGGGCTGTGAACGAGGAACTTGCAGCCTGTGCGGATGGCTTCGACGGCGCGCTCGGGAATCGCGAAGTCCGCCGCCGCGCTCTCCAGCTCTCGCATGAGCGCGAAGTCGAACAGCCTCAGCAGGTCTTCTTCGGCTTCTTCGCTGAAGACGACCTCGAAGGGGCCCGTCATTCCTGCCTGGCCGCTTGCCGAGTCGCGTTGCGGGCATGGGTCCGGCGAGCCGCGGCCAGGCGGGCTTCCAACTTGGCGATCACGGCATCGGCGGGGATGCCATTTCCGGCTTGCTGGGTTCGGGCGATGGCGGCGAGACCGCGCCGTACGAACTCGGCCTGCGACTTGCGCCGCAGCACTTCGCTGCTGACGGCCTTCTCGACCAGCGCAGCCAGTGTCTCGCCGTTTTCCAACGCCTTGTCCAATTCGGCGCGGAACTTGGCCGAGACACGCACCGGAGGAATCGTGGCTGATTTCATAGGCCGCAACTGTATCGCAAACGGATTACGCGTCGACTGCAGTCGACGCGGGGCATTGCCCGCTCGTGCGCCTTTGGACTCCACGAGATCAACTCGGGGGTCATTCTTGCTCGCGACGATCAACGAGGAGCTCTGCCCCTGGCCGCGAGCGCGCGTGCGGCTCAACGTGGCGGACATCGGCAACGCCCCGGCTTGACAAGAGCCGTCGCCGAATCGGCCGCCTCGAACGCAAGCGGATCGCAGGCCGCGTCAGTCCGCGCTCGCGGCGTGCCGCCCCGCCTGGCGACCGAAGAAGCTGGAATCGCCCAGCGACAAGCCCGAGCTGTAGCCCTCGCCCCAGCGCGGGATGCCGCAGGCGCAGCGCCCGGCGGCGTACAGGCCGGCGATGGGCTCGCCTTCGGGCGTCAGCACCTGGCCCGTGGGCCGGGTCGACAGGCCGCCCAGCGTGAACGAGGTGCCGACGTAGTCGCGGCCGCCGTAGGCCAGCGCGGCGAAGGGCGGCTCGGTTAGCGCTCGCAGGTACTCGGCCGCCTTGTGCCACAGCGGGTCGGCCCCCTGCTGCGCATGGCGGTTGTAGTTGTCAACGGTGTGCACCAGCTCGCCGACGGGCAGCCCCAGCTCTTGCTCGACTTCGGCCCAGCTCTCGCCGGTGGCGGAGATGGTGATGTTGGGGTAGGTCACCGGCCGGTCGAACATGGTGTGGTCGACCAGCAGCCAGCAGCGGTCGTTGGGCTGGCGCAGCATGTAGTGCGTGACGCGGCCGTGGTAGGCGTCCTCGTTGATGAAGCGCTGCCCCAGCTCGTTGACGAAGATGCCGTAGGCCAGCCCCTGCGGCGGATAGAAAGGCCGCGTGGCGAAGAACTGGTCCATGTGCAGCACGTCGGCACCCACCGACATGCCCATGCGGATGCCCGAGCCGTCGTCGTTGCCGCCGCTGGTGGGGTTGGGGCACGCCAACGAGGCCGGCACGTAGCGCTGGACCATCGCCTCGTTGCAGATGAAGCCGCCGGCACACAGGATCACGCCGCGGCGCGCGCGCACCGTGCGCGGCTGGCCGTCGATGCGCACCACCAGGCCGTGCACGCGGTTGTGCCCATCGGCGATCAAGCCCAGCGCGCGGGCGCTGAAGTGCGATTCGATGCCCAGATCGTGGACCCGCGCGGCCAGCGTTTGCATGATCAGCTTGCCCGCGCCCCAGCCCTTCATCTGCGGCGTGTGGCCGCGCGGCGCCGGTTTGGCCTGCTGCGCGAACGGCCAGGCGGCCTCGCTGCCCGACCAGATCAGCGTGTCGTCGGTAGTGGGCTCCAGCCACTTGCCGGGCAGGTAGCTGTTCTTGAAGGGCAGCCCCTGTTCGACCAGCCAGTGGTAGTGCGCCAGTGCGCCTTCGGCGTACAGCCGCACGCGCGCCTCGTCGGCGCCGGGCCCGCCGGCCAGCATCAAGTACTTGTAGAAGTCCTCGGTGGCGTCGTCGAAGCCGGCCGCTTTTTGCGCCGGCGTGCCGCCGTTGCCGCCCAGGTAGAGGTCGCCGCCCGACAGCGCGGCGCTGCCGCCCGCGGCCGCGGCCACCTCGAAGATCAGCACATCGGCACCCGCGGTCTTGGCCTCGATCGCGGCGCAGGCGCCCGAGATGCCGAAGCCGACCACGGCGACCTCGGTGTCGATGTCCCAGCTTGCGACTTCGTCCAGACGCAGCGGCCGCGACGGCGAACAGGTAATGGCCACGCTCGATTCCCCTCGATGACGACGCGGCGATCTTAGGCCGGGCACTGCCGCGCGCGCCGGGCGCCGCCGCCGAGTTCCGATCGCCTAGGCAGGTGCAGTCTTGCGCCGCGCTCAGGCCGCTGTGGTCTTGGCACGCTTGGCGCGGCGTTCGGCCTTCAAGCGGCGCAGCTCGGC
Organism: uncultured Rubrivivax sp.; assembly: GCA_937967345.1. Lineage (GTDB taxonomy): Bacteria > Pseudomonadota > Gammaproteobacteria > Burkholderiales > Burkholderiaceae_C > Rubrivivax. Next base: position 5,369 of record CALBTN010000232.1, read on the forward strand.
TGTGTCGGCGACGATGCCGGCGCCCAGCAGCGCGTCGACCTCGGCCGCGCCGTAGCCCAGCTC
>CALBTN010000233.1 GCA_937967345.1 uncultured Rubrivivax sp.
TCGACGAGTTCATCGAGACCATCAAGACCAGCCCGACGCCGCCGGTGGCCAAGGCCGCGCTGATGGCCAAGAGCTGGGACTCGTCGATGGTGCGCGAGATGCTCGCGCGCGCGGAGAGCGGCACGCCCGGCGGGCGCGCCGCCTACCGCCCCGAGGGCCTGCCCGACCACTACGGCCTGCAGGGCGACGGCCTGTACCGCCTGTCCGACGAGCAGGCCAGCGAGATCCTGCAGATGCGGCTGCAGCGCCTGACCGGGCTGGAGCAGGACAAGATCCTCGGCGAGTACAAGGAAGTGATGGCGCAGATCGCCGACCTGCTGGACATCCTGGCCAAGCCGGCGCGGGTGACCGCGATCATCACCGGAGAGCTCACCGCGCTGCGCCAGGAGTTCGGCCAGACCAAGCTCGGTGCACGGCGCAGCGTGGTCGAGCACAACGTGCAGGAGCTCGGCACCGAGGACCTGATCACGCCCACCGACATGGTGGTCACGCTCAGCCACAGCGGCTACGTGAAGAGCCAGCCGCTGACCGAATACCGAGCCCAGAAACGCGGCGGTCGCGGCAAGCAGGCGGCGCAGACCAAGGAAGACGACTGGATCGACCAGCTGTTCATCGCCAACACGCACGACTGGATCCTGTGCTTCAGCGACCGCGGCCGCGTCTACTGGCTCAAGGTCTGGGAGGTGCCGCAAGGCGGCCGTGCCAGCCGCGGCAAGCCCATCGTCAACATGTTCCCGCTGCAGCCGGGCGAGAAGATCACCGTGGTGCTGCCGCTGACGGGTGAGTTCCGCAGCTTCCCGGCCGATCACTACGTGTTCATGGCCACCGCGCTGGGCACGGTGAAGAAGACCACGCTCGCCGACTTCAGCAACCCGCGCAAGGCCGGCATCATCGCCGTCGACCTCGACGCGGGCGACTACCTGATCGGCGCGGCGCTGACCGACGGCCACCACGACGTGATGCTGTTCTCCGACGCCGGCAAGGCGGTGCGCTTCGACGAGGACGACGTGCGGCCGATGGGCCGCCAGGCGCGCGGCGTGCGCGGCATGGCGCTCGACGAGGGCCACAGCGTGATCGCGATGCTGGTGGCCGAGGACGAAACCCAAAGCGTGCTCACCGCCACCGAGAACGGCTACGGCAAGCGCACCAGCATCGTCGAATACACCCGCCACGGCCGCGGCACCAAGGGCATGATCGCGATCCAGCAAAGCGAGCGCAACGGCCGGGTCGTGGCCGCCACGCTGGTGCGCGCCCATGACGAGATCATGCTGATCACCGACACCGGCGTGCTGGTGCGCACCCGCGTGGCGGAGATCCGCGAACTGGGCCGCGCTACCCAAGGCGTGACCCTGATCGGCCTGGACGACGGCGCCAAGCTGTCCGGGCTGCAACGCATCGTCGAGAACGATGCCAATGGCGACCCCGAAACCCAGTCCGGCGCTGCCGGCGAGGAGAGCGATTCTTGAGATTCAACCACCTGCTGGCCGCGCTCGCGCTCGGCGTCTGCGTCGCCGCCCAGGCCCAGTCGCCCGCCTCACCGGCGAAGAAAGAACTCGTGCAAAAGCTGCTCGCGCTGCAGCAACCCGGCATCGAAATGGCGGCGCGCGGCCTGGTCGAGCGCCCGGCCGCGGTGATGCTGCAAGAGGCCGGACGCGTGGTGCAAACGCAGATCCCCGTCGAGAAGCGCGAAGCCGTGGCCAAGACGATCGAAGCCGATGCCAAGCGCTACGTCGAAGAGGCCTTCCCGCTGGTGCGCGACCGCGCGGTGAAGCTCGCGCCGGCGACGCTGGGCGCGTCGCTTGAAGAAAAGTTCAGCGAAGACGAGTTGAAGCAGCTGATCGCGTGGTTCGAGTCGCCGGTGAACAAGAAATTCCAGGCGGCCAGCGGCGAGATGCAGAACAACTTCATGCAAAAGCTCGTGGCCGACGCGCGGCCGCTGCTCGAGCCGAAGCTGCAAAACCTGGAGCAAAAGGTTCGCGCCGCGCTCGGCGTTCCGGCGGCCGCGGGCGAGGCCAAGCCGGCCGCCAAGCCGGCGGCCAAGGGCGCGAGCAAGTAGATGGGCATCGCGGCCGAGGACGGCGATGCCGCGCTGGGCGCGTTGCGCGCGCGCATCGACGGCATCGATCGCGAGCTGCTGGAGCTGCTGAACCAGCGCGCCGCACTGGCGCTCGAGGTCGGCGCGCTCAAGCACCGCAGCGGCGGCGCGGTGTTCCGCCCCGAACGCGAGGCACAGGTCATCGACGGCCTGCGCCGCGCCAACCCCGGGCCGCTGCAATCGGACAGCGTGGCGCCGATCTGGCGCGAGATCATGTCCGCCTGCCGCGCGCTGGAACAGCGCCCGCGCGTGGCCTATCTCGGGCCGGCGGGCACCTTCAGCGAGGAAGCGGCGCTGCGCTACTTCGGCTCGTCGATCGACCGCGTCAGCTGCAGCAGCATCGACGAGGTCTTTCGCAGCACCAGCGGCGGCGCGGCCGATTTCGGCGTGGTGCCGGTGGAAAACTCCACCGAGGGCGTGGTCGCGCGCTCGCTCGACCTGCTCTTGCACACGCCGCTGACGATCATCGGCGAGACCAGCCTGCTGGTGCGCCACAACCTGCTGCGCAGCCGGCCCACGCTGGACGGCATTCGCGCGGTGCTGGCGCACCCGCAGGCGCTGGCGCAATGCAGCGCCTGGCTCGGCGAACATCTGCCGCAAGCCGAACGCCGAGCGGTGCTGAGCAACGCCGAAGGCGCCCGCCTCGCGGCGCAGGACGCGTCGCTGGGTGCGATCGCCAGCCTGCGCGCCGGCAGCGAGTACGGTCTGCACACGGTGGCCGCGGCGATCCAGGACGACGCGCACAACCGCACCCGCTTTGCCATCGTCACCGAGCCCGGCACGCAGCCCGCGGCCCCGCCCAGCGGCCACGACTGCACCAGCCTGGTGGTGTCGGTGACCAACCGGCCTGGCGCCTTGCACGACATGCTGGTACCGCTGAAGGCTCACGGCGTGTCGATGACGCGCTTCGAGTCGCGCCCGGCGCGCTCGGGGCAGTGGGAGTACTACTTCTACGTCGACATCGAGGGCCACCCCGAGCAACCAAACGTCGGCACCGCGCTGCGCGAGCTGCGCGCGGTGTGCGAGTTCTTCAAGGTGCTGGGCACCTATCCGGCCGACACGAGATGACGCCGCTGCGCAACTCGGTCGGCGCAGGCTCTTGTCGCGCCCGCGATGTGCTGCCGCAACCCAAGCCGGCGGCGTGGCGGCGGCTCGACCCGGCACTTCCGGCTTGAGCATGTTCACCCAGCTCGGCGTCATCGGCTGCGGCCTGATGGGTGGCTCGTTCGCGCTGGCGCTCAAGCGCGGCGCGCTGGTGCAGCGCGTGGTCGGCTACAGCAAGTCGCCATCGACCACCGAGCGCGCGCTGCGCCTGGGCGTGATCGACATCGCTGCCGAATCGGCGCTGCAGGCGGCGGCCGGGTCGGACATCGTGCTGCTGGCGGTGCCGGTGGCGGCCACCGAATCCACGCTGAAGACGATTCGCCAGTCGGTCGAGCCCGGCACGCTGGTGATGGACGTGGGCAGCACCAAGCGCGACGTGGTCGACGCGGCTCGGCGCGCGCTGCGCGAACGCATCGCCAGCTTCGTGCCGGCGCATCCGATCGCCGGCATGGAAGGCTCGGGCGTGCACCATGCGGATGCCGGCCTGTAC
>CALBTN010000234.1 GCA_937967345.1 uncultured Rubrivivax sp.
AAGCCTGCGGCCGACAGTCCCACCGACAGCGGCGCCGCACGCGTGGCCAACGGTGCCGTCGAAAGCATGGCCAACGGTGCCAAGGAAAGCGCTGTAGAAGGTGCCGTCGCAGGCGCCGTAGAACGCGTCGCTGCAAGTGGCGTCAACCGCGCTGCCGAATCCGCCGCCGAACGTGCTGTCGAAGACGCTGCCGCAAGCCCGGGCGACCCTGCGCCAGCCAACGCGCCGCCGCCGGCCTGAGCATGGGCGAAGCGGTGCGCGCCTTCGTCGGTGTGGGCGCCAACCTGGGCGACGCGCAGGCCACGGTGGGCGCTGCGCTGCAGGCCTTGCAGCGGCTGCCGCAGTCGCGCTGGGGGGCCAGCTCCTCGCTGTACCGCAGCGCGCCGGTCGATGCGCCTGGGCCGCAGTACATCAATGCGGCGGCCGAGTTGCACACCGAGCTGTCGGCGCGCGCACTGCTGGAATGCCTGCAGGCGATCGAGCAGCGCTTCGGACGCGTGCGAGGCGCGCGCAACGCGCCGCGCACGCTGGACCTGGACCTGCTGCTGCACGGCGTGTCATGCAGTGACGATCCCGCGCTGACGCTGCCGCATCCGCGTGCCCACCTGCGCGGCTTCGTGCTGCAGCCGCTGGCCGAGCTCGACCCGGGGCTGTCGCTGCCGGGCCTGGGCCCGGTCTCGCTGTGGCTGCAGCGTGCGGCCGGCCAGCCGGTGCAGCGCATCGCCCGTGCCTAGAGCGATCACCCAAGAGCGGCGGCGAGCGACACCTACAATCGCGCCGCCGCGAAGGCGCAATTGATTGCGCGGGCGGGGGGTAAGCACATGTTCTTCGGCAAACTGCTGCCGCGCGAGGGCAACTTCTTCGAGCTGTTCGACCAGCACGCCGCCTTTATCACGCAGGCGGCTGCGGCCTTCATGCAGCTGGTGCAGCACTACGACGACGCGCCGTCGCGCGAGCGCTATGCGGCCGAGGTCGACACTGCCGAGCGCGCGGCCGACCGCGTCACGGCCGAAGTCAACCGGCTGCTGCACACCACCTTCATCACGCCGATCGCGCGCGAGCAGATCCACGCACTGATCAACGGCATGGACGACATCGCCGACTTGCTGCAGGACGCCACCGAGACGCTGGCGCTGTACGACGTGCGCCACGTCACCGACGACGTGCGGCGCCTGGGCGAGATCAGCGTCAGATGCTGTGAATGCGTGCAGCAAGCGGTGAGCCTGCTGCCCAAGCTCAGCCGCGCCGACGCGGTTGCCGAAGCGATCAAGACCTGCGAGGAGATCGACAAGCTCGAATCCGACGCCGACCGGGTGCTGCGCTCGGCCATGTCGAGGCTGTTCCGCGAGGAAACCGACGTGCGCGAGCTGATCAAGCTGCGCGCGATCTACGAACACCTGGAGTCGATCTCCGATCGCTGCGAGGACGTGGCCAACATGATCGAAGGCGTGGTGCTGGAAAACTCCTGACCCGCGCACGCTGTCATGCAAAGCCTGCAGATCGGCTTCTGGGTCATCGCCATGCTGGTGGCGCTGGCGCTGGTGTTCGACTTCATGAACGGCTTCCACGATGCGGCCAACTCGATCGCGACCGTGGTGTCCACCGGCGTGCTGCGGCCGCAGACCGCGGTGGCCTTTGCCGCGTTCTTCAACGTCGCGGCGATCTTCGTGTTTCACCTGAACGTCGCCGCCACCGTCGGCAAGGGCATCGTCGATCCGGGCGTGGTCGACCAGTACGTGGTGTTCGGCGCGCTGATCGGCGCGATCACCTGGAACCTGTTGACCTGGTGGTATGGCATCCCGTCGAGCTCGTCGCACGCGCTGATCGGGGGCATCGTCGGCGCCACCGTCGCCAAGGCCGGCACCGGCAACCTGGTATGGGCGGGCGTGCTGAAGACGGTGGCCTTCATCGTCGTGTCGCCGGTGCTGGGGTTCTTGTTGGCCGCGCTGATGATGGTGGCGGTGTCGTGGATCTGCCGGCGCGGTTCGCCGCTGCGCATCGACAACTGGTTCCGGCGGCTGCAGTTGGTCTCGGCCGGACTGTATTCGCTGGGGCACGGCGGCAACGATGCGCAAAAGACGATCGGCATCATCTGGATGCTGCTGATCGCGTCGGGCGCGGCGTCGGCCACCGACTCGATGCCGCCGGCCTGGGTGATCTGGTCGTGCTATCTCGCGATCGGCGCGGGCACGCTGTTCGGCGGCTGGCGCATCGTCAAGACCATGGGGCAGCGCATCACCAAGCTCAAGCCGGTGGGCGGCTTCTGTGCCGAGACCGGCGGCGCGATGACGCTGTTCCTGGCCACCGCCTTGGGCATCCCGGTGTCGACCACGCACACCATCACCGGCGCCATCGTCGGCGTCGGCGCGGTGCGCAACGCATCCAAGGTGCGCTGGGGCGTGGCCGGCAACATCGTCTGGGCCTGGGTGCTGACGATTCCGGCCAGCGCGCTGGTCGCCGCACTCGCGTACGCGGTCGGCCGCTGGTTGTTCTAGCGCTGCGCGCTCGAGCGCTGCAGTTGCCACTCGAAGAAGCGCTGGCCGCCAAAAGCGGCTGTGGCCATCAGCACGCTGGCGCCCAGCAGCAAGGCGACGATGGCGCCCAGCACCGGCAGCCATCCTGTGGCCTGCACCGGCCGGCCCGGGTTGTGGCGTGCGCTCCAGCGCTCGTCGGGCGTCAACGCATAAACGATCGCCGACAGCATCGCCGCGGCCAGGCTCAGGCCGAGCAGCGGAATCAACAGCGCGGCGGCCGCGTCATCCTGACCGAACGCGCGCATGCGCTGCACCCCGGCCAGGCCCAGCAGCGACGGCAGCGGATAGGCCCAGCCGATGCGGTCGCGCCAGCCGTAGAGGTAAAAGCGGTGCAGCCCAAGCGCACCACCGACGATGGCGATCCAGGTCGCCGCGGCCTTGGAGCGCGGGCCTTTCACGCTGCGCGGCCCGATCGCGTGTCGCCGCGAGGTTGGCGCGGCGCCGCCGCGCCGCTGCGGTGCGCACCACCGGCTGCAGGGCCTGCGGCAGTCGCGGCGCGGGATCCACGGCGCAGCGATCGCTGACCGTGCAGCGTCAGCAAACGTGGGCCGCGCGGGCTCGGCCGCAGCGAGTAGGGTGTCGTGCGCACGGAAGAACAGACCAGTTTGGAACTCGGGGTCGCGAGTTTATAATGCGCGGTTCTCGCGCCGGCGGTGCTTTAATGTGCGCAGGTGGCGCGGCCGGTGGTGTCTTGCGCAGCCTGCGTTCGGCGCGGCTTGCAACACCCACTGAACTCACTGAAAACCCCGGAAGGACAGTCCACCATGGTCGTCATTCGACTCGCTCGCGGTGGCGCCAAGAAGCGCCCGTTCTACAACATCGTCGTTGCCGACGCGCGCGAGCGCCGTGACGGGCGCTTCATCGAGCGCGTGGGCTTCTACAACCCGATGGCCTCGGGTGCCGAGCAGCCGCTGCGCGTGGCACTGGATCGCGTCAACTACTGGTCTGGCATTGGCGCGCGCTTGTCGCCGACCGTGGTTCGCCTGGTCGACCAGGCCAAGTCGGCCGCCGCCTGAGGCTGCGCGCGGCGGTGACCACGCCGGACGCCGCGGGGCCCGACGCTCAGTTTCCGGATGACGCGGTCGAAGTCGGCCGCGTCATCGACGCCTGGGGTATCAAGGGCTGGATTCGCGTTCAGCCGTACGCGAAGGATCCGCAGGCGCTGTTCTCGTCTCGCCGCTGGTTCCTGCGGCCGGCTGAAGCGGCGTCGGGCCGTACCGCGCCAGGCGGCGCGCTACCGCTGCCGCCGCTGCTGCGCATCCGCGAAGCGCGCGAGCACGGCGATGTCGTGGTCGCGTCGGTGCGCGAGATCGACGACCGCGACGCCGCCGAAGCGCTGCGCGGCGCACGCATCTTCATCGCGCGCAGCAGTTTCCCTACGCCCGATGCCGGCGAGTTCTACTGGGTCGACCTGATTGGCCTGGAGGTGTTCAACCGCGACGGCGAGCGCCTCGGCGTGGTGTCCGCGCTGCTGGACAACGGCGCGCAAAGCGTGCTGCAGATCGATGATGGCGATGCCTCGCCACGGCTGATTCCGTTCGTCGCCGCCTACGTCGACCAAGTCGACCTGCCAGGCCGGCGCATCACCGTCGATTGGGGCCTGGACTACTGAAGCGGCGATGCGCTTCGATGTCATCACGCTGTTTCCCGAGCTCTTCGGGCCGCACCTGACGCACGGCATCACGCGGCGCGCCTTTGCCGGCGGCGCGGTGCAACTGCAGTTGTGGCCGCTGCGCGATTACGCCGATGACGCCTACCGCCGTGTCGACGACCGCCCGTACGGCGGTGGGCCGGGCATGGTGTTGCTGGCCGAGCCGCTGCAGCGCGCGCTGGGTGCGGTGCGCGCGCAGCGCGTGCAGGCTGGCTCGGATGCCGATGTGCCGGTGCTGCACTTCAGCCCGGCAGGCCGCTGCCTCGACCAGGCGCTGGTCAGCGAGTTCGCCACCGGCCCCGGTGCGGTGCTGGTGTGCGGCCGCTACGAAGGCGTGGACCAGCGCTTCATCGACGCGCATGTCACGCACGAGATCAGTCTGGGCGACTTCGTGCTGTCCGGGGGCGAACTGGCCGCGCTGGCGCTGCTGGATGCGGTGGCGCGGCTTGCGCCGGGTGTGCTGAGCGAGCCTTCACACCAGCAGGACAGTTTCTCCGACGGCCTGCTCGAAGGGCCGCAGTACAGCCGTCCCGAAGTCTGGGTTGGACCTGCGGGTGCGGTGCCCGTGCCGCCGGTGTTGTTGTCCGGCCATCATGGCGAACTGGCGCGCTGGCGGCGTGAGCGCGCACTGGAGTTGACCGCGCGCCGCCGGCCTGACCTGATCGCGGCGGCACGCGCGGCCGGGCGGTTGGGCGCAGCCGATGAGCGCTTCTTGGCGTCGCTCGACATATAATCAAAGGCTTTTCGATCCTCTGCCGGGACACAGGCGCAGCGATGGCCATTCATCGTGGTAGCGCTCGCATTCCACTCCAACAGCGCGCCGGCACGATCGCTTCGAAGGAAGTCGATGGACCTGATCCAAACCCTCGAGCGCGAGGAAATCGCGCGCCTGAACAAGACGATCCCCGAGTTCGCGCCCGGCGACACGGTCGTCGTCAGCGTCAACGTGGTCGAAGGTACGCGCAAGCGCGTGCAGGCCTTCGAAGGCGTCGTCATCGCCAAGCGCAACCGCAGCCTGAACTCGAGCTTCATCGTGCGCAAGATCTCCAACGGCGAAGGCGTGGAGCGCACGTTCCAGTTGTACAGCCCGCTGATTGCCGGCATCGAGGTCAAGCGCCGCGGCGACGTGCGCCGCGCCAAGCTGTACTACCTGCGCCAACGCAGCGGCAAGTCGGCGCGCATCAAGGAAAAGCTCGGCTGAGCGACCATCGGCCGGCGCAGCCGCGCGCCGTGCGAAACACGCGCTGACGAGCGCCGGATGCTTCCGTCCTGAGATCCAAGTGTCGAGCACCGCGCCGCGCATCATCGATCCGCACGCGGTGCCGGTGGTCGGCACCGATGCCCACTTGCCTGCGGTCGATCCTCGTCGCCTCACACCCGAAGCGCTGCGCCAGCGCTTCGGCCGGGCATCGGCGTGGCAGGCCGAAATCGCCGGCGATACCGAACTGCACGCGGCGCGGTTGACACCAGCGTCAGTGCTGGTGCCGCTGGTGCAGCGTCCCGACGGTCTGAAGGTGCTGCTGACGCGCCGCACCGAGCACCTGCGCGACCACGCCGGGCAGATCAGCTTTCCTGGCGGACGTGCCGAGCAGCACGACAGCGATGCCGCCGCCACCGCGTTGCGCGAGGCCGAGGAAGAAATCGGCCTGCCGCGCAGCGCGGTCGACATCATCGGCGAGCTGCCGCACTACATCACGATCACGCGCTTTCGCGTCACGCCGGTGGTTGCGCTGGTGCACCCGCCGTTCACGCTGCACCCCGACGGTTTCGAGGTGGCCGAGGCCTTCGAGGTGCCGCTGCAGTTCCTGATGACTCCGGCGCACCACCAGCGCCATGCCTTCGTCCTGCAGGGCCAGGCGCGCCAGTTCCTGTCGATGCCGTGGCACGGTCTGGATGACCACGGCGTGCTGCGCGAGTACTTCATCTGGGGTGCGACCGCGGCGATGCTGCGAAACCTGTACGGCGTGCTGCGCGGCTGATGCCGGCGGCCGGCGCCGCCGCGATAGCGCTCGCTATCATCGTCGGCGATGAGTTTTTTCGCCGTCCTCATCGCGCTGCTGATCGAGCAGCTCAAGCCGCTGCCGCGCGACAACTGGGTGCATGACCGGCTGGTCGCGTGGACCGCGTGGGTGGGGCGCAACTTCGATGCCGGCAAACCGCGCCATGTCTGGGTGGTGTGGTGCGTTTCGGTGCTCGGCCCGACCCTGCTGGTGGCGCTGGCGTACCTGGGGATCGAGCGTTATGGCGTGCTGCTGGCCGTGGCCTTCGACGTCGCGGTGCTGTATTTCACGCTCGGCTTTCGCCAGTTCAGCCACTACTTCACCGACCTGCGCGATGCGCTGGACAGCGGCGACGATGACGAAGGCCGGCGGCTGTTGTCCGAGTGGTTGCACCTCGACGCGGCCGAACTGCCGCGCACCGAAGTGCTGCGCCACGTCATCGAGCACGCGCTGCTGGCTGCGCACCGGCACGTGTTCGGCGTGTTCTTCTGGTTCATCGTGTGCTCGGCGCTAGGCCTGGGGCCCGCCGGCGCGGTGCTGTACCGCATGGCCGAGTTCGTCAGCCGCTATTGGGCCTACCGGCTGCGGGCGTTGGACGCGCCCGACAACGACCGGCTGCGCGACGCTTCGCGCCGCGTGTTCGGCCTGATCGATGCGGTGCCGTCGCGGCTCACCGCCTTCGGTTTTGCCGTGGTCGGCAACTTCGAAGAGGCGATCAACGGCTGGCGCCGCGATGCGCCGCTTTGGCAGCAGCCCAACGAGGGCATCATCCTGGCCGCCGCCGCCGGCGCGGTGGGCGTGCAGCTCGGCGGTGACGCCGCACCCGGGGTCACGCCCGACCGCTCCAAGACCTTCAGCGGCGGCGCCCAGTCCGCCGTGGGCAGCGCCGAGGGCTCCACCGCCGGCATGCCGGTGCGCAGCGCTCATCTGCAAAGCGTGGTCGGGCTGGTGTGGCGCTCGGTGGTGCTGTGGATGCTGCTGCTGGCGCTGCTGACGCTGGCCAACATCATCGGTTGAGCGCGGCCGGGCCCGGCGCGATGCGCAGCACACGCCGTTCGAGCGGGCTCGCCGTTGCCGCTGCACCCGCCTCAGGCGCGCAGCGTGAAGTGAAAGCGTGCGCCCTGGCCTGGCTCGGCGTCGGCCCAGATGTCGCCGCCGTGGCGCCGCACGATGCGTTTGACCGACGCCAGGCCGACGCCGGTGCCGGCGAAGTCGTTGGCACTGTGCAGGCGCTGGAACACGCCGAACAGGCGATCCGCGTTGCGCATGTCGAAGCCGGCGCCGTTGTCGACGACGTGATACACCGTGCGGCCGTCCTGCTGATCGCAGTCGAAGCGGATCGACGCCTGCGCACGGCGCGCGCTGTACTTCCAGGCATTGCCCAGCAGGTTGTCCAGCACCAGCCGCAGCAGCGTGAGGTCGCCGTCGGCGGCCATGCCGGGCGCGATGCGTACCTCGACATCGCGCTCGGGCGCGCTGCGCCTGAGATCGTCGATGACGAAGCCGGCCAGCTGCGACAGGTTCACCGGCTGGCGTGCCAACGGTTGCGACGACAACTTGGCCAGCGCCAGCAACGCGTCGATCATGTTGTTCATGCGCGCGGCGGCGGCCAGCACGCGGTCGAGATGGTCGTTGCCGATGCGATCGAGCACGCGGCCGTAGTCCTCTTTCAAGATGCGCGCAAAGCCGTCGACGACGCGGATCGGCGCCCGCAGGTCGTGCGTCACGGTGTAGCTGAACGCCGCCTGCTCGCTGAGCTGCTCGGCCATCTCGGCGCCGTCCAGAGCCACCGGCGGCGCCGGCGCGGCGGCACCAGCGGCAGCGCCGGGCAGTTCGGGCGCATCGCTGCGCGCGGTGCCGACATAACCTTCGAACTGGCCTTCGTCGTCGAAGCGCGGCACGCCGCGCAGCCGCCAGGCTCCGGCCTGCGGCGCGCCGGCCGGATGCACCTGCACATCGCTCAGCGCCACCATCGACTCGAGCTGCGCGCGCAGCGCACCGGTGTCGCCGCCAAAGCGCTCCCACAGCGGCTGGCCATCCCATGGGTCGTGGCTCCAGGCGTCGGCCGGCGCACCCGCCGGCGGTTGCAGCCGCTGCAGGCGATGGTGGCGGTCGGTCTGCCAGCACCACACGTCGAGCAACTGCGCCAGCAGCTGGTGCTGCGCGCGCGCCTCGCGCAGGGTGTGGCGTTGGCG
>CALBTN010000235.1 GCA_937967345.1 uncultured Rubrivivax sp.
GCGAGGCCTGCATGCCCGAGCCGCCGGCGCCGACGATGACGACGTCGAAGCGGCGCTTGGAAATCGAAGGGGCTGCCATCTACAGTCTCCAAATAACCTGGACCGCCCAGCCGGCGCAGCCCACCAACCAGACGATGGACAGCACCTGGAGCGCGAGGCGAAGCCCCGCGGGCTTGATGTAATCCATCCAGATGTCGCGCACGCCGATCCAGGCGTGCAGTGCCAGCGCGATGATGACCACGAAGGTCAGGAACTTCATCCACTGCGGCGCGAAGATGCCCGCCCACCGGTAGTAGCCGAGCTCGCCCGGCAGCAGCAGCTGCACCACCACCACCGCGGTGAACAGCGCGATCAGTGCCGCCGTGGCGCGCTGGCCGAGCCAGTCGCGCGAGCCGTAGTGCGCGCCGACAACCAGGCGCCCAGATCCGTGATTCGTGGCCATGCGCGCCTCCTTGATTCAGTACAGGCCGAACAGCTTGGCGCCCAGCGCCACGGTGAGCAGCAGGCTCAGCGCCAGCGTGATGGCCGCGCTCGAGCGGCCCTGCTCCTTGCTCATCTTGTGCGTCACGTCCATCCACAGAAAGCGCAAGCCGGCGATCAGGTGGTGCAGGTAGGCCCAGATCAGGCCCAGGCACACCAGCTTGATGAACCAGCCCGGCAGCACGCCAAGCCCGGAGGTGAACGCACTGGCGAAGCGGTCGAAGGTGATTTCGCTGGTCAGGCTGTTGTCGAACAACCAGATCACGAAGGGCAACAGCAGGATCAGCAGCGCACCGCTGATGCGGTGCAGGATCGACACCAGGCCGGCCAGCGGCATCCGGTAGGCGAGGATCTGGGTGATGTGGATGTTGCGGTATTCCGGTCGTTGCTTCAGCGTGTTGGCCATCTTGTGTCCCGGTTGTCGTTGGCGACGCCTGTTTCAGCTCACGGAGTTTATTGCAACGCAACGGCCTTACAGCAAGCTTGAACTGCCTTGCGCGCACGGGCCGCGCCGCGCGCGGCGGGCTCAGCTGAGTTCATTGCGATAGTAGTGCGCATCGGTGCGGTACAGCCCACGGCGCAGTTCGACCGGGCGGTCCGCGTAGGTGAAGGAACGCCGCTCCACCAGAAGCAGCGGCGCGCCGGGCGCGACACCGAGCGCTGCGGCCTCGTCGTTGCCCGCGGCCACGGCGCGGATCTTCTCTTCCGCGCGGATCATCTGCACGCCGAACTCGGCTTCGAACAGCCCGTACATCGGGCCGCGGTAGGCCTGCAGCCGCTGCGCCGTCAAGCCCTTGAACGACTGCGCCGGCAGCCACAGCTCGTCCAGCACCACCGGCGCGCTGCCGGCCAGCAGCAACCGGCGCAACTGCAGCACGCCGGCGCCCGACTTCAGCTCGAGCGCACGTGCAATGTCAGCGTCGGCGCGCAAGCGTTTGAGCTCCAGAAAGCGCCGCTGCATCGCCTCGCGCGGGCCCAGGTCCGGCATCAGGCGCAGGAAGCGGTACTGCACCTGCGCCTCGGCATGCGTGGCGACGAAGGTGCCCTTGCCCTGGCGGCGTACGAGCAGGCCGTCGGCCGCGAGCGCGTCCAGCGCTTTACGCACCGTGCCCTGACTGACCTGGAAGCGTTGCGCCAGCTCGGTTTCGCTGGGCAAGGCAGCTCCGGGCATCCACTCGCCCAGGCTCAGGCTGCGTGTGAGCAAGCCCTTGACCTGCTGGTACAACGGGCTGAACGCAGGCGCCGTCGCGGCGGCGCCCTCGGCGGGCGGCGGCCGGGCAGACATGCGGCGATTGCAGCACACCCGGGGTGCCCCGTCCATGGACCGAACAGCCGATGTCCTGCGTAAGACATAAGACTGGTGTCAGCCTTCGGGTGAACCCTTAAGCACCGGAGTCGCTGACCTACACTTGTCGCCCCCGGGGCGCGCACCGTGACGTGCGGGCTCTTTTGTTTCCACCCTTCACGGAGTTCTCATGAGCAACAAACCCGTCCGAGTCGCCGTCACCGGCGCCGCCGGCCAGATCGGCTACGCCCTGCTGTTCCGTATCGCCTCGGGCGAAATGCTGGGCAAGGACCAGCCCGTCATCCTGCAACTGCTCGAGATCCCCGACGAGAAGGCGCAAAAGGCGCTCAAGGGCGTGATGATGGAACTGGAGGACTGCGCCTTCCCGCTGCTGGCCGGCATGGAAGCCCACGCCAGCCCCGAGACCGGCTTCAAGGACACCGACTATGCGCTGCTGGTCGGCGCGCGCCCGCGCGGCCCCGGCATGGAGCGCGCCGACCTGCTGGCCGCCAACGCGCAGATCTTCACCGCGCAGGGCAAGGCGCTGAATGCCGCGGCCAGCCGCCACGTCAAGGTGCTGGTGGTCGGCAACCCGGCCAACACCAACGCCTACATCGCGATGAAGTCGGCGCCCGACCTGGACCGCCGCAACTTCACCGCCATGCTGCGCCTGGACCACAACCGCGCGCTGAGCCAGATCGCCGCCAAGACCGGCAAGCCGGTGGCCGCGATCAAGAAGCTGGGCGTGTGGGGCAACCACTCGCCGACGATGTACGCCGACTACCGCTTCGCCACCATCGACGGCGCCAGCGTGAAGGACATGATCAACGACCACGCCTGGAACAAGGACGTATTCCTGCCCACGGTGGGCAAGCGCGGCGCGGCGATCATCGAAGCGCGCGGACTGTCGTCTGCCGCATCGGCGGCCAACGCCGCGATCGACCACATGCACGACTGGGCGCTGGGCACCGGCGGCGAATGGACGACGATGGGCGTGCCCAGCAACGGCGAATACGGCATTCCCAAGGACGTGATGTTCGGCTTCCCGGTGACCACTGCCGGCGGCGACTACAAGATCGTCGAAGGCCTGGAAATCGACGCCTTCAGCCAGGAGTGCATCAACAAGACCCTGTCGGAGCTGCAGGGCGAGCAGGACGGCGTCAAGCACCTGCTCTGACGTCCCACCGCGCGCGCGGCGCACAGCGATGGCCGACTGGAACCCGGCGCTGTACCGCCGCTTCGAGAGCGAGCGCACGCGCCCGGCAATCGAGTTGCTGGCGCGTGTGCCGCTGGCCGCGGCGCGCCATGCAGTCGACCTCGGCTGCGGCCCCGGCAACTCGACCGAGGTGCTGGCCGCGCGCTGGCCTGAAGCCGAGGTCATCGGCATCGACAGCTCCGAGGCCATGCTCGCCAGCGCGCGCGAGCGGCTGCCGGGCCTGCGCTTCGAGCGCGCCGACATCGCCCACTGGCAACCACAGCAGCCGCCGGACCTGATCTTCGCCAACGCGGTGCTGCAATGGGTGCCGCACCATGCGCAGTTGCTGCCGCGCCTGTTGTCGCTGCTGGCGCCGGGCGGCGTGCTCGCCGTGCAGATGCCCAACAACCTCGATGAGCCCAGCCACCGCGCGATGCGCGAGCTGGCCGCGCTGCCACCGTGGTCGGCGCACCTGGACGGGGCCGAAGCGCCGCGCGAGCGCCCGCTGACGGCCGCCGCCTATTACGACCTGCTGGCGCCCGACGCGCAGGCGGTCGACGTCTGGCACACCGTCTACCGCCACCCAATGCCCTCGCCCGACGCCATCGTCGACTGGCTGCGCAGCACCGGCTTGCGTGTTTTCGTCGACGCGTTGCCCGAGGACCAGCGCGCCGGCTACCTGGCCGCCTACCGCGAGCGCATCGACAGCGCCTACCCCGAGCGCGCCGACGGCCAGCGGCTGCTGGACTTCCCGCGCCTGTTCATCGTCGCCCGCCGAGCCGCCCCATGACCACCGCCATCCACCCCAGCGTCGCCCTGTACGACCCCGACGAGGCGGCGCTGCCCACGCTGCCGGTGTGCGACCACTACAGCGGCGTCGAAGTGCGCATGCGCAAGAGCCTGCAGCTGCAGGCCGAACTCGGGCCGGTGTTCGACGTCACGCTCGACGGCGAGGACGGCGCGCCGGTGGGCGGCGAGCACGAGCACGCGCTGCTGATGTGCGAGCTGGTCAACTCCGAGGCCAACCGCTTCGGCCGCGTCGGCATCCGCGTGCCGCCGGTCGAGCACGCGGCCTTCGACGACATGGTGCACACCGTCGTCAGCCAGGCCGGTGCGCGCGTGGCCTACCTGATGATGCCGAAGCCGCGCGGCTTGGCCGACCTGCAGCGCGCGGCGGACGCGGTCGATGCCGCGTCGCGCAGCGTGGGGCTGCAGCGCACGATCCCGCTGCAGGCGCTGGTCGAGACCCACGGCGCGCTACGCGAGGTGCAGGCGCTGGCCGCGCACCCGCGCATCGAATCGCTGTCCTTCGGGTTGATGGACTTCGTCTCGGCCCACCGCGGCGCGATTCCGGCGTCGGCGATGGGCGTGGCCGGCCAGTTCGAACATCCGCTGGTGCTGCGCGCCAAGTTGGAGATCGCCGCCGCCTGCCACGCCTTCGGCAAGACGCCGTCGCACTGCGTGGTCACCGAGTTCAAGGACACGAAGGCGCTGCAGGCCGCCGCCGAGGTCGCGTCGCGCAAGCTCGGCTACACGCGCATGTGGAGCATCCACCCGGACCAAGTGCGCGTGATCGTCAACGCCTTCGCGCCCAGCACCGCCGAGATCGACCAGGCGGTCGAGATCCTGCTGGCGGCGATGGCCGCCGGCTGGGCGCCGATCCGCCACCGCGACACGCTGCACGACCGCGCCAGCTACAGGTACTTCTGGCAGCTGCTGCAACGCGCCCAGCAGACTTCGTATGCCGGCGGCGCGCAGTTGCCGGCTGAGGTGCGCGAGGCCTTCTTCGCGGCGTGAATCGAAGTATGCGCAGGTCGGTATGTATAATTTTCGCGTACTCTAGTCGGAGCCGAACATGGAAGCGACCGTTGCCGAACGCGGCCAGATCACGCTGCCCAAGGCGGTGCGCGACGCGCTGGGCCTGACCAAGGGCACCACGCTGCGCGTGGAACTGGACGGCCCACGCATCATCCTGCGCAAGAACGTCGATGACGCCATCGCGCGCTCGCGCGGACGCATCAAGCTGCCGCCCGGCGTGACCACCGACGACATCATGCGCGAGCTTCGCGGCCGCGCCCCGGGCGACCCCTACCCGCCGCCGGACGACGAACGATGATCGCGGTCGACACCTCGGTACTGGTCGACTACATCGGCGACGGCCCCGCAGCCGAAGCGGCCGAGAACGCTTTGCGAACCGCGCTGAGCGCCGGGCGGGTGGTGGCCTGCGAGGTCGTGCTGAGCGAGGTCGTCGCCGGTCTCGGCCACAGCGACATCGTGGTGGAAACGCTCGACGCCATCGGCATCGGCTTCTCGCCGCTGGAACAGCGCGCCGCGGTGCGCGCCGGCGAGATGCAACGCCGCTACAAGGACCGCCTGCGCCGCGCCGCCGCGGCGGAACCAGCCAAGCGCAGCATCCCGGATTTCCTGATCGGCGCGCACGCCCTGCTGCAATGTCAGGCCCTGATCACGCGCGACGCCGGGTTCTTTCGCGACTACTTCAAGGGCCTGCGAGTCATCGTGCCGCAAGCCTAGCCGTCTACAACTGCGCCATCCTGGAGGAGCCCGTCATGCTGCACGCCTATCGCCAACACGCCGCCGAACGCCAAGCGCTCGGCATCCCGCCGCTGCCGCTCGACGCCAAGCAGGTGGCCGAGCTGATCGAGCTCATCAAGGCCCCGCCCGCGGGTGAAGAAGCCTTCCTGATGGAGCTGCTGACCTACCGCGTGCCGCCGGGCGTGGACGACGCGGCCAAGGTCAAGGCCAGCTTCCTGGCCGCGGTCGCGCACGGCGAGCTGAAGGTCGGGTTGATCAGCAAGGCCAAGGCCACCGAGCTGCTGGGCACGATGGTCGGCGGCTACAACGTGCATCCGCTGATCGAACTGCTGGACGACGCCGAGGTCGCGAGCGTCGCCGCCGAAGGGTTGAAGAAGACGCTGCTGATGTTCGACTACTTCAACGACGTCGCCACCAAGGCCAAGGCCGGCAATGCCAAGGCGCAGGAGGTGATGGAGAGCTGGGCCGACGCCGAGTGGTTCACCTCGCGCCCCGAGGTGGCAAGCCAGATCACCGTCACGGTCTTCAAGGTGCCGGGCGAGACCAACACCGACGACCTGAGCCCCGCGCCCGACGCCTGGAGCCGCCCCGACATCCCGCTGCACTACCTGGCGATGCTGAAGAACAGCCGCCCCGATGCGGCCTTCAAGCCCGAAGAAGAAAGCAAGCGCGGCCCGATCCAGTTCATCGAGGACCTGAAGAAGAAGGGCCACGTCGTCGCCTACGTCGGCGACGTGGTCGGCACCGGCTCCAGCCGCAAGAGCGCCACCAACAGCGTCATCTGGGCCACCGGCGACGACATCCCGTTCGTGCCGAACAAGCGCTTCGGTGGCGTCACGCTGGGCGGCAAGATCGCGCCGATCTTCTTCAACACGCAGGAAGACTCGGGTTCGCTGCCGATCGAGGTCGACGTCAGCAAGCTGGAGATGGGCGACGTCATCGACATCCATCCCTATGACGGCAAGATCACCAAGGCCGGCGCGACCGTCGCAGAATTCAAGCTGAAGAGCGAGGTGCTTTTCGACGAGGTGCGCGCCGGCGGGCGCATCAACCTGATCATCGGCCGCAGCCTGACCGCCAAGGCGCGCGAGGCGCTGGGCCTGCCGGCGAGCACGGTATTCCGGCTGCCGCAGGCACCAGCGGCGACGAAGGCCGGCTTCACGCTGGCGCAGAAGATGGTCGGCCGCGCCTGCGGCCTGCCCGAGGGC
>CALBTN010000236.1 GCA_937967345.1 uncultured Rubrivivax sp.
CAACATGGGTTTCATCGGGCTGAAGGCGTTCCCGGCGGCGGTGGTCGGCGGCTTCAGCAGCCTGCCCGGAGCCATTGTCGGCGGGCTGATCATCGGCGTGGTCGAGAGCCTGGCGGGCTTTTACCTGCCCGAGGGCTTCAAGGACATCGCGCCGTACATCGTGGTGCTGCTGATGCTGATGATCAAGCCGAACGGGCTGTTCGGCGAGAAGCTGCGCAAGAAGGTCTGACAGCCGCCGGCCGATGCGCTACATCTTCAAGACCGACTACGACCAGGACATCCGCCTGGTCAAGCACGGCGGGCAGGCCTTCTGGTACGGCCTGCTCGGCCTGGTGCTGCTGGCCGCACCGTGGCTGCTGTCGGAGTACATGCTGGCGCAACTGGTGTTCGTGCTGATCTATGCGGTGGTGGGGCTGGGGCTGATGCTGCTGGCCGGCTACACCGGGCAGTTCTCGATCGGCCATGCCGCCTTTCTCGGCGTCGGCGCGTACACCCAGGCGGTGCTGAGCAACGCCGGCTGGCCGTTTCCGCTGACGCTGGCGTGCGCCGCCGGGCTGTCGGCGATCGTCGGCATCGTGGTGGGGGTGCCGGCCCTGCGCGTCAAGGGCATCTACCTCGGCATCGCGACGTTGGCCTTCGGCTTCATCGTCGAAGAAGGGCTGGCGCGCTGGGAGTCGGTGACCGGCGGCAACTCGGGCCTGGCGGTGCAGCCGCCGACCCTGTTCGGCTGGGCCCTGGACAGCAGCGCCGAGTTCTATTTCCTGTGCCTGGCGGTCGCGGTGCTGTGCACGCTGGCGATCTTGAACCTGCTGCGTTCACCCACCGGGCGCGCCTTCGTCGCGATCCGCGACTCGGAGATCTCGGCGCAGAGCATGGGCATCCACCTGGCGCGCTACAAGACCTTGTCGTTCGCGCTGTCGGCCGCGATGGCGGGGGTGGGCGGCGCGCTGTACGCGCACAAGATCATGTTCCTGTCGCCCGAGCAGTTCAGCATCATCCAGTCGATCGACCTGCTGCTGATGATCGTGGTCGGCGGCCTGGGCTCGGTGCACGGCGTGTTCCTCGGCGCGATCTTCCTGATCACGATGCCGCAGCTGATCGCCGTGGCCAAGGACTACTTGCCCGAGTCGGTCGGCCAGTCGCCGGGGCTGCAAACGGTGATCTACGGCGTGGTGCTGGTGGCCTTCGTGATGTTCGAGCCGCACGGGCTGTACGGCCGTTGGCTGAAGATGCGCACCTACCTGCAGATGTTCCCGTTCTATCGCGCCGGCATGTTCAAGCGCCAGAAGGCGTTCCAGAAGTCGGACCGGCTCAAATGACCCACCCCCTACGGCCTTCGGCCGCCCCCTCGAGGGGGCAAGCCCGGGCATGCAAGGCCCGCTGGCAGACCGGCACAGCCGGATCCGCGGCGGCCGCCGGCATGGGCCGCGCACGCGGGGAGCATTGACGTGAGCGAAGCCCTGCTCATGGCCCGGGACCTGACGGTGCGCTTCGGCGGCCTGGTGGCGGTCAACAAGGTCAGCTTCGACGTGCAGCGCGGCGAGGTGTTCACCATCATCGGCCCCAACGGTGCCGGCAAGACCACGGTGTTCAACCTGATCAGCCGCATCTACCAGCCCAGCGGCGGCAGCCTTCGCTTCGAAGACCAGGACCTGGTGGCATGCCCGCCGCACGCGGTAGCCGCGCTGGGCATCGCGCGCACTTTCCAGAACATCGAGCTGTTCGAGTTCGCCAGCGTGCTGCAAAACCTGCTGATCGGCACCCACACCCACCGCCGCACCCGCGTGTGGCAGGACCTGCTGTTCACCGGCGCGGCGCGCCGCGCCGAGATCCATGCCCGCCACAAGGCCGAGGAGGTGATCGACTTTCTCGACCTGCAGCGCTACCGCGACATGATGGTCGCCGGGCTGCCCTATGGCGTGCGCAAGGTGGTCGAGCTGGCGCGTGCGCTGTGCTGCGAACCCAAGCTGCTGCTGCTGGACGAGCCCTCGTCGGGCTTGAACGTCGAGGAGACCGATGACATGGCCTGGTGGATCCAGGACATCCAGCGCGACCTGGGCATCACGGTGCTGATGGTCGAGCACGACATGGGGCTGGTGTCCAAGGTCAGCGACCGCGTGCTGGCGATGAACCAGGGCGAGGTGCTGGCGCTGGGCGCGCCCGAGCAGGTGCAGTCGCACCCGGGCGTGATCGAGGCCTACCTGGGCAGCACCGGCGACTTGAGTTCGCTGCGGAGGCAGCCGTGAGCAGCACCGGCGCGCACGACCCGGAGCCGCTCCTGGCGCTGGCCAACGTCGAGAGCTCGTACGGCCCGATCAAGGCGATCCGCGGCGTCAGCCTGGCGGTACGCCCGGGCCAGATCGTTACCGTGCTCGGCAGCAACGGCGCGGGCAAGAGCACGATCCTCAAGACCATCTCCGGCATCATCGACCCCAGCCGCGGCAGCATCACCTACAAGGGCGAGAAGATCACCGCGCTCGACCCGTCGCTGATCGTGCGCAAGGGGATCAGCCACGTGCCCGAGGGCCGCGAGGTGTTCCCGCTGCTGTCGGTGCACGACAACCTGATGATGGGCGCCTACACCCGGCACGACCGCGACGGCGTGGCGCGCGACATGGAGGCGGCCTATGGCTACTTCCCGATCCTGAAGGAGCGCGCGGCGCAGGACGCCGGGCTGCTGTCGGGCGGCCAGCAGCAGATGCTGGCGATCTCGCGCGCGCTGATGGGCGCGCCGCAGGTGATCCTGCTCGACGAGCCCAGCCTGGGCCTGTCGCCCAAGCTGACGCGCGAGATCTTCGAGATCGTGGTGCGCATCAACCGCGAGCGCGGCACCACGATCTTGCTGGTCGAGCAAAACGCCAACATGGCGCTGAACGTCGCCGACCACGGCTACGTGCTCGAAACCGGGCGCATCGTGATGGAAGACAGCTGTGCGGCGTTGCGCGAGAAGGACGACATCAAGGAGTTCTATCTCGGCAAGAAGGACGAAGGCGTGCGCGGCGAGCGGCGCTGGAAGAAGAAGAAGACCTGGCGATGAGCAGCGCTGTCAAGGATCCGCACCGCATCGTCACCGGCGAGGAGTTCGGCTACCGCGCCGAGACGCTGCCGTACCGCTCGGTGCCCGAGCTGTTCCGCCTGCGCGTCAAGGAGCTGGGCGACGCGACGATGATGCGGCAGAAGGAGCTCGGCATCTGGCAGGCCTACAGCTGGAACCAGGTTGCCGCGATCGTCGACGAGATCGGCGCCGGGCTGGTCTGCTTGGGCTTCGAACCCGGCGAGGTCGCCTCGGTGCTGTCGAACACCTGCCGCGAGTGGGTGTGGTGCGATCTGGCGGTGCAGTCGGCCGGTGGCGTGTGCAACGGCATCTATCCCACCGATGCGGCGTCGCAGGTCGAGTACCTGTGCAGCGACTCGCGCAGCGTGTACCTGTTCGTCGAGGACGACGAGCAGCTCGACAAGTACCTCGAAGTTGCCGATCGGCTGCCGCGGGTGCGCCGCGTGATCGTGTTCGACATGGAAGGGCTGCAATCCTTCGACGACCCACGCGTCATCAGCCTGCAGCGGCTGCGCGAGATCGGCCGTGAATACCTTAAGACACAGCCGCAGATCCTGGCGCAGCGCAGCGCCGCACGCGACCCGGCCGAGCTCGCGGTGCTGGTCTACACCTCGGGCACCACCGGGCGGCCCAAGGGCGCGATGATCAGCCAGAGCAACATCGTCGCGGTGCTGTCGGCGCTGTCGGCCACGCTGTTCGAAGGCGTGCCGCGTGGCGGCGAACGCATCGCCTTCCTGCCGATGTGCCATATCGCCGAGCGGCTGATCGGGGCCTTCATCCCGCTGGAGCGCGCCTCGGTGGTCAACTACGTCGAGAACCCCGAGACCGTGTTCGAGAACCTGCGCGAGGTGCGTCCGCACCTGTTCTTCGCGGTGCCGCGCGTGTGGGAGAAGATCTATTCGCAGGTGGCGATCGCGCTGGGTGAGGCCGACAAACTGCAGCGCGCGGCCTACGCGCTGGCGCTGCGCATCGGCACCGAGGTCGCAACGTGCACGCTGGAGGGCCGCGAGCCGGCCTTGGGCCTGAAGCTGCGCTACCGCCTGGCGCGCTGGCTGGTGCTGGACAACGTCAAGCGCATGATCGGCATGGACCGTGTCGAGGTCGGTTTGACCGGTGCCGCGCCGATCTCGCCCGACCTGATCCGCTGGTTTCTGGCGCTGGGCATTCCGCTGCGTGAAGCCTGGGGCATGACCGAGACCACCGGCGGGGGCACCGTGACGCCGGCCCAGCGCATACGCCCGGGCAGCATCGGCCGTCCGGGCCCCGGGATGCAGTTGCGCATCGCCCAGGACACGAACGAGATCTTGCTGCGCGGGCCCAACGTGATCCTGGGTTATCTGAACCTGCCCGAGAAAACCGCCGAGACCATCGACGCCGACGGCTGGCTGCACACCGGCGACGTCGGCCGGGTCGACGACGACGGCTACTTCACCATCACCGACCGGATGAAGGACATCATCATCACGGCCGGCGGCAAGAACATCACGCCCAGCGAGATCGAGAACGAGTTGAAGTTCTCGCCGTACATCACCGACGCGGTGGTGATCGGCGACAAGCGGCCGTTCCTGGTGGTGATCGTGATGATCGACCAGGAGAACGTGGAGAAGTACGCGCAGGACCACGACATCCCGTTCGGCAGCTACGCCAGCCTGACCCAGGCCAAGCCGATCAACGATCTGATCTGGAGCGAGATCGAGCGCGTGAACAACAAGTTCGCCCGCGTCGAACAGATCAAGAAGTTCTACCTGCTGCAACACCAGCTGACTGCCGAAGACGATGAACTGACCCCGACGATGAAGCTCAAACGCAAGTTCGTCGAGAGCAAGTACGCCGAGGCGATCAGCGCGATGTACCTTTGATACCTCACCACCCTAGAAGGACAGACGATGAAGTCGATTCTCACTGCCGTCGCAGCGGCGCTTTCGCTTCTTGCCGGCGGTGCTCACGCACAGCAAGGCGTGAGCAAGGACGAGATCCTGGTCGGCACGATCCAGGACCTGTCGGGCCCGGTCGCCGGCTTCGGCAAGGCGGTGCGCCAGGGCATGCTGCTGCGCATCGACGAGATCAACGAGCAAGGCGGCATCAACGGGCGCAAGCTCAAGCTGGTGTCCGAGGACAACGGCTACGACCCGAAGAAAGCGGTGCTTGCGGCGCAAAAGCTGGTCAACCAGGACAAGGTGTTCATCGTCGCCGGCCACATCGGCACCGCGATGAACATGGCGGCGATGCCGGTGCAGTTCGCGAAGAACATCGTCAACTTCATGCCGGTGACCGCGGCGCGCGAGATGTACGAGCCGCTGAACAGGCTGAAGTACGCGATGCAGGTGCCTTACTACGATCAGATCCGCACCTGGCTGCCCAAGCTGGTGAAGGACAAGGGCGTCAAGAAGGTCTGCGTGGTCTACCAGGACGACGAGTTCGGGCTCGAGGTGGTGCGCGGCACCGAGTCGGGTTTGAAGACGGTCAACCTCGAGCTCGCCGAGAAGACCTCGTTCAAGCGCGGCGCCACCGACTTCTCGTCGCAGATGGCCAAGCTCAAGGGGGCGGGCTGCGAACTGGTGGTGCTGGGCACCATCATCCGCGAGACCATCGGTACCGTTGCCGAAGCGCGCAAGACCGGCTTCAACCCGATCTTCCTCGGCTCCAGCGCGGCCTACACCGAACTGATCCACAAGCTGGGCGGCAAGGCGATGGACGGCGTGTACGCGACGATGACCGCGCAGGTGCCCTACCTCGACGAAGCCTCACAGCCGCTGCGCTTTTGGGCCACCAAGTACAAGACCAAGTTCAACGAGGATCCGACCGTGTTCTCGGCCTACGGCTACATCATCATCGATGCCTTCGCCAAGGCCGCGGCCCAGGCCGGGCCCAGCCTGAGCACCGACAGCTTCATCAAGGCGATGGACTCGCTGACCTTCCCGCCCGACCTCTTCGGCAGCCCGGAGTTCAAGTTCAGCGCCACCAAGCGGCTGGGCAGCGACGCGTCGCGGCTGTCGCAGATCGCCGATGGCAAGTGGAAGGTGATCTCCGAGTACGCCAAGCCCTGATCCCGTTTCGTCCTGAACGCCAACGGCCGCCTGCGGGCGGCCGTCGCGCATCTGGGGTGCGGATAATTCGCAGCGATGACAGCGAACGATTCACCGGGCGATGCACCGGACGATTGGTTGACGATCGATGCGCTCGACCAGGACGCGCGAGGCGTCGCCCGCCGCGCCGACGGCAAGGTGGTGTTCATCGACGGCGCGCTGCCCGGCGAGCAGGTGCGATGCAGCGTCGAGCGCCGCAAGAACCAGTGGGAGCAGGGCACGATGACCGCGCTGCGCCGCGACAGCGCGCAGCGCGTGCGGCCGCGGTGCCCGCACTTCGGATTGCATGCCGGCGCGTGCGGCGGCTGCAAGATGCAGCATCTGCATCCGGCGGCGCAGGTCGCGATCAAGCAGCGTGTGCTGGAGGACAACCTGTGGCACCTGGCCAAGGTGCGGCCGCAGATGATCTTGCGCCCCATCGAAGGCCCCGCCTGGGGCTATCGCCATCGGGCGCGGCTGTCGGTGCGCCATGTGGCGAAGAAGGGCGCGGTGCTGGTCGGTTTTCACGAGCGCAAGTCGCGCTACGTTGCCGACATGGGTGTGTGCCCGGTGCTGCCCGAGCGGGTGAGCCGGCTGCTGCTGCCGCTGCGCGAGCTGATCGGTGCGATGGCCTCGCGCGACCGGCTGCCGCAGATCGAGCTGGCGGTGGGCGACGACGCCATCGTCTTGGTGTTGCGCCACCTCGAGGCGCTGCCCGAGGCCGACTTGGTGCGGCTGCGCGAGTTCGCCTCGCACCACGAACTGCAGTGGTGGTTGCAGCCCAAGGGCCCGGACAGCGTGCACCGGCTCGATGACGAGGCGCCGCCGCTGACCTATGCGCTGCCGGAGTTCGGCCTGCGGCTGCAGTTTCTGCCCACCGACTTCACCCAGGTCAACGCCGCGATCAATCGTGTGCTGGTGAGCCAGGCCGTGGAACTGCTGGCGCCGCAGCCGCACGAACGCGTGATCGACTGGTTCTGTGGTCTGGGCAACTTCAGCCTGCCGCTGGCCACGCGCGCGTCGCAGGTGCTGGGCATCGAGGGCAGCGCCGCGCTGGTGCGGCGCGCCAGCGACAACGCGGCGCGCAATGGCTTGGCGCACAAGGCGCTGTTCGAGGCGCGGGATCTGTTCGCCATCGACGCCGCTGCTGTGGCGGCGCTGGGCAGTGCCGAGCGCTGGTTGGTGGACCCGCCGCGCGAGGGCGCCTTCGCGCTGTCCAAGGCCCTGGCCGAACTGCACGCGGCGCCGGTGCCAGGGTACGAGCCGCCGCGGCGCATCGTTTACGTCAGTTGCAACCCGGCGACGCTGGCGCGCGACGCGGGCTTGCTGGTGCACCAGGCCGGCTACCGTTGCACGCACGCCGGCGTGGTCAACATGTTCCCGCACACCGCCCACGTTGAAAGCCTCGCGGTCTTCGAGCGCGAGGCTTCGGCGTAGGGTCATATCGCGCAGCGATGTGAGCCGCAGCCAAAGTCTCCTCGCGGTCTTCGAGCGCGAGGCTTCGGCGTAGGGTCATATCGCGCAGCGATGT
>CALBTN010000237.1 GCA_937967345.1 uncultured Rubrivivax sp.
CGATCACGTTGGCCATGGTGAAGGTCTTGCCCGAGCCGGTCACGCCCAGCAGCGTCTGGTAGCTCAACCCGTCGCCGATGCCGCTGACGAGCTGCGCGATCGCCTCGGGTTGGTCACCCGACGGCTCGAAGGGCCGCAACAGCTGAAACGGCGAACCCGGGAAGCTGACGAACTCACCCGCAGCCGGTGCGGGGCTTTCGACCTCGGACAACTCGATCATCTGACTCACCTAAAATTGCGCCACCGCCGCACGCCAGCCGACGAAGCCTGTCGGGCTCGGCCGGTGCGCCACCCGCCACCGCGCAGCCTACCGCAGCAAGAGCCTGGCTGCCGCCTGCGCCATTTCGCATTCGAGGATGAGCCCCATGTCGTTGTTTTCCACCGTCGAGCTCGCCGCGCGCGACCCGATCCTGGGCATGAACGAGGCGTTCAACGCCGACCCGAACCCGGCCAAGGTCAACCTCGGGGTGGGCGTGTACTTCGACGAGCAAGGCAAGCTGCCGATCCTGGGGTGCGTGCGCGCCGCCGAGAAGCAACTGGCCGAAGCCCCCAAGCCCAAGGGCTATCTGCCGATCGACGGCATCGCCGCCTACGACCGCGCGGTGCAGGAGCTGGTCTTCGGCGCCGACAGTGCGGCCTTGGCCGAAGGCCGCATCGCCACCGTGCAGACCCTGGGCGGCACCGGCGGGCTGAAGGTTGGCGCCGATTTCCTGCAGCGCCTGAACCCGGCGGCCAAGGTGCTGATCAGCGACCCGAGCTGGGAGAACCACCGCGCACTGTTCACCCAGGCGGGCTTCGAGGTGCAGACCTATCCGTACTACGACGCCAAGACCCACGGCGTACGCGCCGAGGCGATGCTCGCCGCACTGAACGCGGCCGAGCCCGGCACCGTGGTCGTGTTGCATGCCTGCTGCCACAACCCGACCGGCTGCGATCTCGACCCCGCACAGTGGGCGCAGGTGGTGCAGGCGCTGCAGGCGCGCAAGCTGGTGCCGTTTCTGGACATGGCCTACCAGGGCTTCGGTGACGGCATCGCCGAGGACGGTGCGGTGGTGCGGCAGTTCATCGCCGCGGGGCTGGATTTCCTGGTCGCGACGTCGTTTTCCAAGAGCTTTTCGCTGTACGGCGAGCGCGTCGGCGGCCTGAGCGTGGTGTGCGCCAGCTCCGACGAGGCGGTGCGCGTGCTGTCGCGGCTGAAGGTGCTGATCCGCGGCAACTACTCGAACCCGCCGACCCACGGCGCGCAACTCGTCGCCACGGTGCTGACGACGCCGCAACTGCGCGGCCAGTGGGAGGACGAGCTGGCCGGCATGCGCCAGCGCATCAAAGCCATGCGCCAGGCGCTGGTGCGAGACCTGGATAGCGCCGGCGTGAAGCAAGACATGAGCTTCATCCTGCGGCAAAAGGGCATGTTCAGCTACTCCGGCCTGAGCGCGGCGCAGATGCAACGGCTGCGCAGCGAGTTCGGCGTCTATGGCATCGATTCAGGCCGCATCTGCGTGGCGGCGTTGAACGAGCGCAACATCGCGCCGGTGGTGGCAGCCATTTCGCACGTCATTGGCTAAACCGGCGTCAGCACAACATACGGTTTGCCGGCATAATTGCTGCGTTGCACCATATGTCGTGAACTGCGCCCGTCGGCGGCACAAGTGGAGCGTGAGCCATGCTGTATCAGTGGTATGAGATCCAAAGAGCGATGCTTGCGCCGTTCTCGGAGTTCGCCAGCGCGACCGCCAAGCTGTACAACCATCCGCTGTCGCCATTCGTGCATACGCCGCTGGCGCAGCGCATGTCGGCCGGACTGGACCTGATCCACCGTCTGGCCAAGGACTACGAGAAGCCGAAGTTCGGGATCAATACCGCCAAGGTGGGCGGCGTGGAGGTCGCGGTCCAGCAGCAAGTGGCGCTGCAAAAGCCGTTCTGCCGGCTGCTGCGCTTCAAGCGCTTCACCGACAACCCCAAGGCGCTGGAGTTGATGAAGTCGCAGCCGACGGTGCTGGTGGTGGCGCCGCTGTCGGGCCACCATGCGACGCTGCTGCGCGACACCGTGCGCAGCCTGTTGCAGGACCACAAGGTCTACATCACCGACTGGACCGACGCGCGCATGGTACCGGTAGACGCCGGGCCGTTCCGCCTGGCCGACTACGTGGCCTACGTGCAGGAGTTCATTCGCCACATCGGCGTCCACGCGCACGTGATCTCGGTGTGCCAGCCGACGGTGCCGGTGCTGGCCGCGGTGTCGTTGATGGCCAGCGACGGCGAAACCACGCCGCCGACAATGACGATGATGGGCGGCCCGATCGACGCACGCCGCAGCCCCACGGCGGTGAACAACCTGGCGCTGAACAAGAAGCACCGCTGGTTCGAGAACAGCCTGATCCACCGCGTGCCGCAGAACTACCCCGGCGCGGGCCGGCAGGTCTACCCGGGTTTCTTGCAGTACTCGGGCTTCGTGGCGATGAACCCGGACCGCCATGTCAGCTCGCATTACGACTACTTCCTAGACCTGGTGCGCGGCGACGAAGGCAGTGCCGACTCGCATCGCGATTTCTACGACGAGTACAACGCGGTGCTGGACATGCCGGCCGAGTACTACCTGGACACGATCAAGACCGTGTTCCAGGAATTCGCGCTGGTCAACGGCACCTGGGTGATCGACGGCAAGCTGGTGCGCCCGCAGGACATCCGCGGCACCGCTTTGCTCACCATCGAGGGCGAGCTCGACGACATCTCCGGCGCCGGTCAGACCCGGGCCGCGCACGAGCTGTGCACCGGCATCGATGCGGCGCGCCGCTTCCACTACGACGTGCAAGGCGCCGGCCACTACGGCATCTTCTCGGGCCGGCGTTGGCGCGAGATGGTCTATCCCCGGCTGCGCGAGTTCGTCGTGCAGTTCGATCGGCCGGCCGCACCGGCCGCCACAGGCGTGCACGTCGTGCCGGCTGCAGCGCCGAGCACCAACGGCCGGGCGCGTCGGGCCTGATGCGCCGGTGACCCCCCGCGGCAATGCGCAGTCTCCAAACGCGACGGCAGCGCGCATCGACGCGCTGGACTCGGCCCTGCCGCAAACCCAGTGCCAGCGCTGCGGCTATGCCGATTGCCGCAGCTACGCCCGCGCGATCGTCGAACAAGCCGCCGAGATCGATCGTTGTCCGCCCGGCGGCGCTGAAGGCATTGCCCGGCTGGCCGCACTGACCGGCCGCGCGCTGCGGTCGCTCGATCCGGCATGCGGCGTCGAAGGCCCACGCCGACTGGCGGTCATCGACGAACTCGGCTGCATCGGCTGCACGCTGTGCATCCAGGCCTGCCCGGTGGACTGCATCGTCGGCGCATCCAAGCAGATGCACACCGTCATCGACGCGCAGTGCACCGGTTGCGAACTGTGCCTGCCCGCCTGCCCGGTGGACTGCATCGACATGGTCGGCATCGGCCACAACCGTACCAGCTGGGCCGCATGGCGCGCCGACGAGGCCGAGGCGGCGCGAAGGCGCTACGACTCTCGCCGCCTTCGGCTCGAGCGTGCACAACGCGAACACGACGAGCGGCTGGCGGCCCGCACGAGCACCGCGCCGGCTGTGGCATCGCCGCTGTCGCCGGCGTGTGGCGCCGCTGCACCGCCGTCCAAGCGCGCGACGATCGAAGCCGCCCTCGCTCGCGCGAAGGCGGCCCGGGCGGCCTGAATCCACGGCGGCGCACTCGCGCTCGCACCTTGCCCATGGACGACGCGCAGGTCGATCGCTTTTTCGTCGCGCTGGCGTCCGCCAACCCGCAGCCGGCCAGCGAGCTCGAGTTCAGCAGCGTGTTCGAACTGCTCAGCGCGGTGCTGTTGTCGGCCCAGGCCACCGATGTCGGTGTCAACAAGGCCACGCGCCGGTTGTTCGCCGTGGCCGCCACACCGCAGCGCATGCTGGCCCTGGGCGTGCAGGGCCTGGAGCCCTACATCCGCAGCATCGGCCTGTATCGCACCAAGGCACGCCACCTGATTGCCACTTGCGAGCGCTTGATTGCCGATCACGGCGGCGTCGTGCCGCGCGATCGCGAAGCCTTGATGGCGCTGCCAGGGGTCGGGCGCAAGACCGCCAACGTGGTGCTGAACGTCGCTTTCGGCGAGCCGACTTTCGCGGTGGATACGCACGTGTTCCGCGTGTGCAACCGCACCGGCCTGGCGCCGGGAGCCACGCCGCTGGCGGTCGAGCTCGGCTTGCAACAGCGTGTGCCCGAACGGTTTCGCCTGCACGCCCACCATTGGCTGATCCTGCATGGCCGCTACGTCTGCCTGGCGCGGCGCCCGCTGTGCGAGCGCTGTCAGGTCGCCGACCTGTGCGACTACGCGCTGGCGCGGGCCGGCCACCTACAATGACCGCGCCCTTGCCGTGCCACCATGTCCAAGCTCCAAGACCTCGCCGAACGCGTCGAACGACTGGTGCTGCGGCATGAAGAACTGCAGCGCACCAATGCGCTGCTGCAGCAGCAGTTGGACGCGCTCGGCAACGAGCGCGACAACCTGCGTTCGCGCTTGAGCGCCGCACGCTCGCGCATCGACGTCCTGCTCGAACGGCTGCAGCCGGGCAGCACCGCCAGCGAGCCCACCGAATGAAGCAACAGGAAGTCACCATCCTCGGCCAGAGTTACATCCTCGGCTGCCCCGATGGCGGTGAAGCGCTGCTGGCAGCGGCAGTGGCCAGCGTCGATCGCGAGATGAGCGCGATCCGAGATGCCGGCAAAGTCAAGGCACGCGAGCGCATCGCGGTGCTCGCAGCGTTGAACCTGGCCTACCAATTGGCCGACCGGCCGCCACGCTTGGATGCACAGCCCAGCGGCGGCAGCCCCGATGCGGGCGCCGACGCCGCAGCGATCGATGCGCTGATCCGGCGCGTCGATGGCGCGCTCGGCGCCGACGGGCAGCTGCTGTGACTTCCGGCCTGAACTGCGGGCTGTGCACGGCCGCCTCGCGGCTCTAGAATGGTCGCGTCCGTCGCGTTCGCGTGGGTCCAATATTTCCTTGAACCGATGCTCTTGGAGCAAGGGCTTGGAACATCGCACGGCAGGTGTGATCGTCTCGCGTCAGATGAACCCGAAGCCTTGCTGACCTCGCCCACCTGAACTTCCCTTGGGGTTCAGGAATGCGGCTCACGGTCCGCGCCGGACACCCTCTTCGCCCCGCCCGCGCTAGCCAATGCCCCGCTACTGGTTGATGAAGAGCGAGCCGTCGGAGGCCTCGATCGACGACCTCCAGGCCGCCCCTGGCCAAGTGTTGCCGTGGACCGGCGTGCGCAACTACCAGGCGCGAAACTTCATGCGCGACGACATGCGCGTTGGCGACGGCGTGCTGTTCTATCACTCGTCGTGCGCCGAGCCCGGCGTGGCTGGGCTGGCGCGCATCGCCGGCCCGTCCCGGCCCGACACCACGCAGTTCGATCCGGCCGACCCCTACTACGACCCGAAGGCCACGCCCGAAAAGCCGCGCTGGGTGCAGGTCGACGTCGCGCTGGTGCGCAAGACGCAACTGCTGCCGCTGCGCCAGATGCGCGCCACCCCCGAGTTGGCGTCGATGCGCGTGCTTGCCAGCGGCAACCGGCTGTCGATCACGCCGGTCAGTGCGGCAGAGTGGCGCGCAGTCCAGCGGCTGCTGAAGCCATGAAGCGCGCGGCCTGGCCGGCCGCGCTCAGGGGTTCTCGAACCGGATGCTGGCCAGGCTGAGATGGTTGCCACCGCGCGCGCGCGCCGAAGCCAAAGCGGCTTCGCAGGCGGTCAGCAGCTCGTCCTGCGATGCCGCGGTGTGCGGAAAGCTGGCCACCCCCATCGACACGCTGAAGCCCAGCTCTTGCCCCTGCAGCACGACGATCTGCGCCGCGCACTGGCGGCGCAGTCCCTCCATCCGGGCGTGCGCAGTCGCCAGGCCCACACCGGACAGCAGCACACCGAACAAGCGCTCACCAAGCCGGCACGAGGCATCCATCGCGCGCGTATTGCCGCGCAACAGCCGGCCCATGGCTTCAAGAATGCGCGTCGCGGCGGCCGCTCCCAGCTCTTGCGCGTGGCCGGTGAACGCATCGATCTCGATCAACACCAAAGCGAACTCGCGATGCTCGCGCGTCGACAAGTCGACTTCGCGCCGCAACTGGTCTTCGAACTGCGATCGCGTGTACAGCCCGGTGGCCTTGTCGCGCACGCCTTGGTCAGCCAGTTCCAGGCGCAGCGCTTCGTTGGCACGCTGCTGCTGCTCGAGTTGCTCCAAGGCGGAGCGAAACTGCGCCTCCTTGTGCCGTGCGGCGCTTCGGTCGACCCAGATGCTGCACAGCCAGCGCTCGCCGCCCGCGCCGACACGCACCGTTCGCTGCACGGCAAAGTCATGCCGAGCCCCGGCCCATTCGAAGCGCAGCTCACTGCTGGTCGGCTTGGCCTGGGCCAGCACCGCTTGCTCGGCGGAACGCCAACTGGCCGCCAGCAACGGCTCGACCAGGTCGGCATCGGTGCATCCCAGCATGGCCTGGGCCGTACGGCCGAAGAACGCCGCCATCGCGTCGTTCGCGTGGACGTAGCGGCCACTGGCCACTTCCTTGACCGACAACAGCGCACCTTGGCTGGTCAGCCAGGCATCGAGCGCGTCGGCAAGCAGCAACGACAGATCCTCGGACGGCTTGTGGTCGAGGTGGCTGGGCAGGTTGCGCTGCGGTGAATATGACATCTCGGGCTTCGAATGGCGGCCAGCACATGCAAGCTGGGCAAGGTCGACTATGGATCGTTCGAGGTCGATAAGGTTCACACCATCGAGCAGATCACGCCTCCCGCGACCGGGGCGAGCTTCAGAGCGATTGCACCACGCCAAGCCGCAGTCTGCGCCGGACACGCGCCGCCGACAATGTCGACTCATGCATGAGTTCGACGTCATCGTGATTGGGGCCGGTGCGGCGGGGCTGTTTTGTGCGGGCATCGCTGGCCAGCGCGGCCTGCGCGTCCTGCTGCTCGACCATGCGCACAAGGTGGCCGAAAAGATCCGCATTTCGGGCGGTGGACGTTGCAACTTCACCAATCGCGATTGCGACGCAGCAAGCTTCGTGTCGCAAAACGCCGACTTCTGCCGCGCGGCGCTCGCCCGCTTCACGCCGCAGGACTTCATCGCGCTGCTGCGCCACCATCGGATCGCGTTCCACGAGAAGCATCGCGGCCAGCTGTTCTGCGACGATTCGGCGCAGCGCATCATCGACATGCTGCTGGCCGAGTGCGCGATGGGCGGCGTGCAGCACTGGCAGCCCTGCGCGGTGCATGCGGTGCGTCACGGCGACGCCGGCTTCGAAGTCGACACCGCGCGAGGTGGCGTGCGCGCGGTGCAACTGGTGGTCGCCACCGGCGGACTGTCGATGCCGAAGATTGGCGCCACCGACTTCGGCTATCGGCTCGCACGGCAGTTCGGCCATCGCATCGTCGATCCCCGGCCTGCCCTGGTACCGCTGGTGTTCGATGCGGCGCGCTGGGCGCCCTTCGCCGCTTTGGCCGGCATGTCGATCGAGGTGGGCATCGAGGCAGGCTGCGGCCGGCCGCGCCAGCGCTTCGTCGAGGACTTGCTGTTCACGCACCGCGGGCTGAGTGGGCCGGCCGTGCTGCAAGCCTCGACCTACTGGCGCGACGGCCAGCCGCTGCACATCGACTTCAGTCCGGCAACCCGCCTTGCACCGGCGCTTCGAGCGGCCAAGGCAAACTCTCGCCGTCTACTTGGCAACCAGCTCGCACAGTACCTGCCGCAACGCCTGGCACAGCATTGGCTGCAGGCCATCGGCGTCGACGCTGCCACCGCCATGCCGCAGGTACGCGACCGCGACCTGGAAACCCTGGCCGAGCAACTGCACGACTGGCAGGTGCTCCCCACGGGCACCGAGGGCTGGCGCAAAGCCGAGGTCACGCGCGGCGGCGTCGACACCCGCGAGTTGGACGGCCGCAGCCTGATCAGCCGGCGCGTGCCCGGCCTGCATTTCATTGGCGAGGTCGTGGACGTCACCGGCTGGCTTGGCGGCTACAACTTCCAATGGGCCTGGGCCAGTGCAGCCGCGTGCGCGCGGGCGTTGACACGCCGCAGCGGCTCTGCCTTGGCGATGCCGCGGACTTCGAGCTAGAATTGCGGGTTTCCCGGGCGGCTTGGCCATCTTGGCCCGGCTCGCTTTCCGCGCAAGACCCGCAAGACCTTCGAGGATTCATGACCACAATTCGCGTCAAAGAGAACGAACCGTTCGACGTTGCGCTGCGCCGCTTCAAGCGCACGATCGAGAAGATCGGCCTGCTGACCGAGTTGCGCGCGCGCGAGTTCTACGAAAAGCCGACCGCCGAGCGCAAGCGCAAGAAGGCCGCGGCGGTCAAGCGCCACCACAAGCGCGTGCGCAGCATGCAATTGCCGAAGAAGCTCTTCTAGCCGGCGCCACGACCCCGCCGCACCCGCCCGTAGCCCATCCGGTCTGCGGGCTTGCTTGTTTCTTGGACTGGCGTGCGTATGACCCTGAAAGAGCGCATCACCGACGACATGAAGGCCGCGATGCGCGCCAAGGACGCCGAGCGCCTGGGCACCATCCGCATGCTGCTGGCCGCGTGCAAGCAGCGCGAAGTCGACGAGCGCATCGAACTCGACGACGCCGCTGTCGTCGGACTGGTCGACAAGCTGATCAAACAGCGCCGCGACTCGGTTACCGCCTTCGAGCAGGGCAACAGGCCCGACCTGGCGGCCAAGGAAAGCGCGGAGATCGAGATCCTGCAGGCCTATCTGCCGCAGCGCTTGAGCGCCGATGAAATCACTGCCGCGGTGACGGCAATCGTTGCCGCGCTGGGTGCCAGCGGCCCCGCCGACATGGGCAAGGTCATGGGCACGGCCAAGTCGCAGTTGGCGGGCAAGGCCGACATGGGCGCGGTCTCGGCCGCGGTGAAGCAGGCACTGTCCAAGTAGGCCCAGCGCATGAACACTTCGCTGCCGGTCCAGGCCATCGACAAGGATGTCTGCGTCGCCCCCCAGCTGCAGCCCGAGGCAATGGCCGAGGTCGCGCGAGCGGGGTTTCGAAGCGTCGTCAACAACCGCCCCGACTTCGAGGGCGGTGCCGATCAGCCAACCAATGCGCAGCTGGAGGCGGCGGCCCGTGCCGCGGGGCTGGCGTACCACCACCTGCCAGTCAACGGCGCGTCGCAGACGCCCGAGCAGATTGCGGCCTTCGCGGCCCTCGAGCGCGAGTTACCGCGCCCGCTGCTGATGTTCTGCCGCTCGGGTGCGCGTTCGGCAAAGCTGTACCACGCTGCACAGGCCTTGGGTTGACGCGATCGGCCGTCGCCGACGCAAAAAGCCCCGGCATGGCGGGGCTTTTTCGCTTTCCTGCAACGTGGCTTGCAGCTCGCGCCGATGCATGAAGCCGTCGAAGGTGACCTTCGGCGAAGCGGAACCCTAGGCTCGCGTCGCGGCGCCAGGCGACCATGTTCGACCAGATTTTTTTCCACGACGAGCTCGTGGCGTTCGGCTCGTGTAAGACGGAGTTCGAATCAGAGTCTGTGAAGTATTCCGGCGCGTCCGAGCGGGCGTGCGAAAGGGTGTCGATCCAGGCGCAAAGCACAGCCGTAGCCTGGGCTACGGCGAGCATTTGCAACGACGAGCGGCGCCGTTTCGGGCGTTCGAGCGGGCGTGGCGGAATGCTTCACAGACTCTCAGACGAGCGAAATCCTTGGCAGCGCCTTCACGCCTACGCTTGGTGCTTGCTGTAATAGCCCGCCGCAACGACGCCGTCCGCACGTCGCCTCGCTGCAGGGTTGCAGCGCTGCGACGTCAGCTGCCGGCCAGCTTCATGCACGCAACCAGCACCGAGCCGATGGTCCTGCTGCCCTGCGTGTAGGCATCCGCACCCACCGCGACGATGTCGGCCAGCATCTGCTTCAAGTTGCCCGCGATGGTGATCTCGTGCACCGGGTACGCGATACGTCCGTCCTCGACCCAGAAGCCCGCCGCGCCGCGCGAGTAGTCGCCGGTGACGTAGTTGACCCCCTGCCCCATCAGCTCGGTGACGAACAAGCCGCGCCGCAGCTTGCGCAGCATCGTGTCCAGATCGTCGCCCGGCGAGGTCAAGCGGCTGTGCAGCCGCAGGTTGTGCGAACCGCCGGCATGTCCGGTGGTATGCATCCCGAGCTTGCGCGCCGAGTAGCTCGACAGGAAGTAGCCGTGTACCACGCCGCGTTCGACCAGCTTGCGCGCGCTCGTGCGCACGCCTTCGTCATCGAAGGGCGCGCTGCCCTTGCCACGCGGCTGGTGCGGATCCTCGTCGATGTCGACGTGCTCGGCCAGCACACGCTGGCCCAGGCTGTCGAGCAAGAAGCTGGCCTTGCGGTACAGCGCGCCGCCGCTGGTGGCCTGAACGTAAGCGCCCAGCAGCCCGGCAGCTATCGGCGCTTCGAACAACACCGGCACCTCGCAGGTAGCGATCTTGCGCGACTTCAGTCGCGACAGCGCACGCTCGGCCGCATAACGCCCCACCGCTTCGGGTGCGGCCAACTCATCCGCGTCGCGCATCGAGCTGTACCAGGCGTCGCGCTGCATGTCCGCGCCCTTGCCGGCGATCGGCGACACCGACAGCGAATGGCGCGAGCTCGCATAGCCGCCGCGAAACCCACGCGTGTTGCCGGCCCAGAAGTGCGATTGCTGCGCCGACACCGCTGCACCTTCGGAGTTGGTGATGCGCCGGTCGGTGGCGAAGGCCGCGTCCTCGCAGCGCCGCGCCAGCTCGGCAGCGCGCTGCGCGTCGATGTCCCACGGGAAGAACAACTGCAGGTCGCGCTGCGCTTCGGCCGACGTCGCCAGATCGGGCGCATCGGGCAAACCGGCGGCGGCGTCCTCGGCCGTGAAGCGGGCAATGTCATAGGCCGCGCGCACTGCCTGCTGCAGTGCCGCGGCCGAGAAGTCCGAACTGCTGGCGTTGCCGCGGCGCTGGCCGATGTAGACGCTGATGCCCACCGACTTGTCGCGGTTGCGCTCGACGGTCTCGAGCTCGCCCTTTCGTACCG
>CALBTN010000238.1 GCA_937967345.1 uncultured Rubrivivax sp.
ATCTCGCAGCGGCTGCTGCGCGCCAACGCGGGCGGCCGTGTCGCCGCGGTGGAGGTGCTGCTGAACACGGTGCGGGTGGCCGAGCTGATCGAAAAGGGCGACCTCACGGCCGTCAAGGAAGCGATGGAAAAGTCGCTGGCCGAGGGTTCGCAAAGCTTCGAGGCCGACATCGCGCGGCTCATCACCGAAGGCGTGGTGTCGCGCGACGAAGGCATGATCCACGCCGATTCGCCAACCAACCTGATCTGGCGGCTGCAAAACGACCGCGAGCCCGTCGCCAAGGCCGCACCGGCCAAGCCCGAGCACGACGGCGCGATCTTCACCGACATCACGCTGGACGTGCTGCCGGAGCCGTCGCGAGCGATGCCCTTGGGCGCACGATGAACGCGCTGCGCCTGGCCGAGGCGCTGATCGCGCGCGCCAGCATCACCCCCGACGACGCCGGCTGCCAGGCGCTGCTGCGCGAGCGGCTGGAGCGCGCCGGCTTCGAGTGCGAGACGCTGGTGTGCGGCCCCGACGACTTTCGCGTCAGCAACCTGTTCGCGCTGCGCCGCGGCGGCCTGCCGGGCCCGCTACTGGCCTTCGCCGGCCACACCGACGTCGTGCCGACCGGGCCGCGCGAGCAGTGGGCCAGCGACCCCTTCGTGCCGACGCACCGCGACGGCAAGCTGTATGGCCGCGGCGCGGCCGACATGAAGACCTCGATCGCCTGCTTCGTGATCGCGGCCGAGGAGTTCATCGCCGCGCACGCACAGCACGCGGGCGGCATCGCCTTGCTCATCACCAGCGACGAAGAAGGTCCGTCGGTCGACGGCACGGTGCGCCTGGTGGACCTGCTGCAAGCGCGCGGCCAGACGCTGGATGCCTGCATCGTCGGCGAGCCGACCTCGATCGAGCGGCTGGGCGACATGATCAAGAACGGCCGGCGCGGCACCTTGTCGGGACGGCTGGTGGTCAAGGGCATCCAGGGCCACATCGCCTACCCGCAGCTGGCGCGCAACCCGATCCACACGGCCGCGCCGGCGCTGGCCGAACTGGCGGCCACCCGCTGGGACGAGGGCAACGACTTCTTCCCGCCCACCAGCTGGCAGATGTCGAACATCC
Source organism: uncultured Rubrivivax sp. (assembly GCA_937967345.1). Taxonomy (GTDB): domain Bacteria; phylum Pseudomonadota; class Gammaproteobacteria; order Burkholderiales; family Burkholderiaceae_C; genus Rubrivivax. The sequence goes on from CALBTN010000238.1 coordinate 1,105, forward strand.
ACGCCGGCACCGGCGCCGGCAATGTCATCCCGGGCGAACTCGAGGTGATGTTCAACTTTCGCTTCAGCAACGAGTCCACGCCCGAAGCACTGAAGGCGCGCGTGCACGCGCTGCTCGATCGCCACGGCCTCGACTACCGGCTCGACTGGACACTCGGCGGCGAAACCTTCCTGACGCCGCCGGGCAGCTTGAGCCGCACGCTGAGCGCCGCGATCGAAGCCGAGACCGGCGTGACGCCGCAGTTGTCGACCACCGGCGGCACCTCCGACGGCCGCTTCATCGCGCGGATCTGCCCGCAGGTGGCCGAGTTCGGCCCGATCAACGAAACCATCCACAAGATCGACGAGCATGTCGCGGTGGCCGACATCGAGCGGCTGAAGAACATCTACCGCCGCACGCTGCAAGACTTCCTGACGTGACACTCCTTGAACTGATCGAGCGCAGCAGCGCCCGCCTTCAACAGGCGGGCGTTTCGTTTGGGCACGGCACGACCAACGCCTTCGACGAGGCGGTGTGGCTCGCACTTTGGCGCCTGGGGCTGCCGCTGCACGATCTGGACAGCGTTGCGGCGATGGAGCTTTCAGCCCCGCAGCGCCAGCACATCGAAGCGCTGATCGACGAGCGCATCCGCAGCCGCAAGCCGGCCGCCTACCTCACCGGCGAGGCCTGGCTGCAGGGGGTGCCGTTCGATGTCGACGAGCGCGTGATCGTGCCGCGCTCGCTGATCGCTGAAGCGTTGGCCGAGGGCCTGATCGACGCCTGGCTGGGTGCGCCGCCCGATCGCGTGCTCGACCTGTGCACCGGCAACGCCAGCCTGGCGGTGCTGGCCGCGCTGGCCTGGCCCGACGCCCGGATCGACGCCTGCGACATCTCCGCCGATGCGCTGGCCGTGGCGCGGCGCAACGTCGAGCGCCACGGCCTGGGCGCTCGCATCCGTCTGCGCCTGGGCGACGGCCTGCTGGCGGCCGACGGCCGCTACGCGCTGATCCTGTGCAACCCGCCGTACGTCAACCTCGACGCGATGGGCCGGTTGCCCGCCGAATACCTTGCCGAGCCGGCGCTGGCGCTGGCCGGCGGCGACGACGGCATGGACTTCATCCGCCCGCTGTTGGCGACGGCCGGGCGCCATGTCTGTGCCGATGGGGCGCTGGTGCTGGAGATCGGGCACGAGCGTGATCACTTCGAAGCAGCATTCCCCGCGCTGCAGCCGCTGTGGCTGCCGACCAGCGCCGGTGACGATCAGGTGCTGCTGATCGCGGCGGAGCAGCTCGCATGATCAACCTGCGCAACCTGACGCTGCGCCGCGGCACCAAGGCGGTGCTGCAA
>CALBTN010000239.1 GCA_937967345.1 uncultured Rubrivivax sp.
AGGCCATCACCACGGCGGCGGCGCCGTAGCGGCGCACCAGCGTGGCCTGGCGCTTGAACTCGGCCTCGCCTTCCTTCAGCGAGATCGAGTTGACGATGCCCTTGCCCTGGATGCACTTCAGCCCGGCCTCGATCACCTCCCATTTCGACGAGTCGATCATGATCGGCACGCGCGCGATCTCGGGCTCGCCGGCGATCAGGTTGAGGAATCGCACCATCGCGGCCTTGCTGTCGAGCATGGCCTCGTCCATGTTGATGTCGATGACCTGCGCGCCGTTTTCCACCTGCTGGCGCGCCACGCTGAGCGCACCTTCGAAGTCGCCGGCCAGGATCAGCCGCGCGAAGGCCTTCGAGCCGGTGATGTTGGTGCGCTCGCCGATGTTGACGAACAGCGAGCCCTCGCCGATCTCCACCGGCTCGAGGCCGGACAACTTCATCGGCGGGACGGTGGCGGCGGTGTTCATCGGCTTCGGGCCTCATCGTGGGGCCGCGGCGCTCACCGCGACCGGGTCAGGTCGGGTGAGCGCGGTTGACGACGAATCCGCCCAAGCCTGGCGGCCATGCAATCACGGGCCGTCGCAGCGCTCCTTGGGAGGCTGCGAATTCTAGTGGCCGGCTATTTCCCCCGTCGCGGCGCGGTTTGCACCGGCCTTCAGCCCAGCACGCCGCGCAGCAGGTGGAACATCAGCGCGCCCAGCAGCGTCGACGCCGGCAGCGTGACCAGCCAGGTGGCGACGATGCCCAGCATCAGCGAGCGCTTGACCAGCCGCAGCGGCGCGCCCGCAGCGGCGCGCGCATGCCGCGCCTTCAGCCGCTCGCGCAGCAGGCCGACGCCGAACACCGCGCCCACCGCGATGTGCGTGGTGCTCACCGGCAGGCCGAGCTCGCTGGCAACCAGCACCGTCAGCGCCGCCGCCATGGCGATGCAATAGGCGCGCATCGCGTCGATCTCGGTGATGGCGATGCCGACGGTGCGGATCACGCGCGGGCCGTACAGCAGCAGCCCGGCCGAGATGCCCAGCGCGCCCACCACCATCACCCAGCCGGGGATCGCCGCCAGCTCGCCGGCAACCGCGCCGCTTTGCAGCACCTCGATGATCGCCACCAGCGGGCCGATCGCGTTGGCCACGTCGTTGGAGCCGTGGGCAAAGCTCAGCAGCGCGGCGGCGAAGATCAGCGGCGCCTTGAACAGCCGGTTGACGCCCGCCTTGTCGTTGCTCAGGCGCGCGCAGCGGCGCGCCACGCTGGCGCGGGTGATGGCGTAGACCAGCACGGCCACGGCCAAGCCCAGCGCCAGCGCCGGGCCCAGGCCCAGCGGCCACAGCCGCTGCAGGCCTTCGAGCAGGATGTAGGTGGCGAAGGTCCACGCCATCAGCGCCACCAGCAGCGGCACGTTGCGCCGCGCGGCTCGCATCATGTCGGGCTGGTGGGTGATGCGGCGCTTGATCAGGTAGAGCAAGGCCGCGGCGACCACGCCGCCGAGCAGCGGCGAGACGACCCAGCTGGCGGCGATCGACGCCAGGTGCGGCCCATTGACCGCCGCCGTGCCGCTGGCGGCGATGCCGGCGCCGACGATCGCGCCGACGATCGAATGCGTGGCCGAGATCGGCGCACCGAAGGCGCTGGCGATGTTCATCCACAGCGCGGCGGCCAGCAGCGCGGCCATCATCGCCCACACGAAACCTTGGCGGTCGGCCAGCAGCCGCGCATCGAGGATGTCGCTGCTGAGGGTGTGCACCACGTGGCCGCCGGCGACGAGCGCGCCCGCCGCCTCGAACACCGCGGCGATGAGCAGCGCCGTGCCCAGCGTCATCACCTGGGCGCCCACGGCCGGGCCGACGTTGTTGGCCACGTCGTTGGCACCGACGTTCATCGCCATGTAAGCGCCGAAGGCCGTGGCCAGCGCCAGCAGCAGGCTCGGCTCGCCGCCCATGCCGGTCCAGGCGTAGGCCATTGACGCGGCGATGAAGCCGGCCCCCAGCGCCAGGCGCAGCAGTGCCGGGGAGCCGCGTGGCGCCGCACGCTGCGCTTGCGAGTTCGGCTCGGCCTCGCGCAGCGCCGCGGCCGGACGGACGATTTCGTTGCTGACCATGAGAGCCTCCAATCAGGCCAGGTGGCGAGCCGCGCCATGCGGCGTTTGGGCCGCGCGCGGCACCGAATGCAGCTTGCGCAGCGCCGGCAGAAAGCGGTTGTGGCGGTCCACCTGCTGCAGCGCGGCCATGCCCACGCAGTACTTCGAGCAGCGCTTGGTCGGGTGCTGGTGCAGCGCGCGCAGCACCTTGTCGGCGATGCCGTTGCCGCGCGCCGACTTGGTCTCGACGATGAACAGCTCGCTGCCGGTGCGGTGCGTGCGCTCGCCGCGGCCGAAGAACTGAATGTCGCAGTCGATCGTCATGCGCTCGCCGCCCTCGCGCGCCACCAGCGTGACGCGGCGGTAGCGCATCTCGATCGCCGCGGCCAGCTCGCCGCCGTACTCGCGCCCGTACAGCGCGAAGTACGAGTCCTGCACGTGGCGCAGCGCCGCGTCGTCGAGCGTGCCGTACTTGTGCAGCGCGTAGCCCAGGCGCTTCTTCACGGTGACGCCGCGCTTGTCCTTGAGCTTGACCTCGACGAAACAAAGCCGCGCGTCGGTGTACTTGCGCACCCGCACCTTCATGCGCTGGCGCCGGCCCTGGTGGTGGTCGAAGTAGCCTCGGTACTCGGCGTCGTCGAAGTAGCAGGTCTCGTAGGTGAACTCGCGCCGGCCGTCGATCTCGAGGATGTCGAAATGCGGCTGCAGCAGCGGCAGCGCCTCGCGCAACGCGGCGGCGTCGACCACGTACTTGTGGTCCAGCCGCTCGAGCATCGCCGAGCCGGCGTTAAGCCGCTCGAGGCTGATCGGCGTGAACGGCTCGACGAGCCAGGCGCTGGTGCTTGGGCTGCGGTTGGGGCTTGAGGTAGTAGACATTGAACCTCGCCATATCGGTGATGTAGTCAAGCGCAACGATCTGGTAGGACATGACCTGCACGCCCAGCCGTTGCGACAGCGCGGCGCGCATCGCCGCCGGATCGGACAGCGCGTGCGCGTCGATCTGGTCCAGCGTGACCTTGATGCCGTCGGCCGAGCGCAGCACGCGCGGGTGGTCGAGCACGTACGCACCCAGCAGCACCAGCGCGGCGACGGCCGCGGTGAGAGGCAAGGTGGTGCCGCGCACCGCGCAGATCACCGCGATGGCCACGCTGCCGAAGAAGTAGGTGATCTCGATCTTGCTGATCTGCTCGGAGCGCAGCGTGAACAGCGCCAGGATCGCGAACAGCCCGAAGCCGGCGGCGACGCTGAACTCCACCGTCGACAGCACGGTCAGCACCGCGAACACGAAGACGTTGAACAGCGACGCCGCGGTCACCAGCTCCTTGTCGCGGTAGCGGCGGTAGTACAGGCCGAACACCAGCAGCGCCATCGCGGTGGTGTTGATCGCGAAGCGCGCCAGCAGCGTGGCCAGCGGGTCTTGCAGCAGTGGGGTCAGCATGGTGTGTCTCCCGGCGCCGTGGCATGGGGTTCATCGGGCGCGGTGCGGCGCGCGGCGGCGTGCCCGATGCGCTGCTTGCGCGCGTTCATGGCGTGCCCAGCCGGATCAGCGCGAAGGTGGTCGCGCCGCTGCGCTCGGCGCCGCTGTCGCTGACCAGCACGAAGGTGCGCTCCGACAGCCGCGCCAGGCCCTCGAAGTTGCCGTCCACCGGCGCGACGCCGTCACTGCCGCCGCCGCTGCAGACCTTGCCCGCGGCGCAGCTGGCCGGGTCGATGCGGCGCAGCACCACCTGGCGCGCGCGCTTGCCGCCGCCTTCCAGGCGTTCGAGCACCAGCAGGCTGCCGTCGGCCAGCGTGTCGATGCCCTTCAGGTCGCTGCCGGCCTCGATCGCCTGGAACGACCAGCGCGCGCCGTCGGTGGCGTACAGCGTGTGGCGCATCGGGTCTTCGCCGGCCAGCGGGGCCTCGGGCGCGGTGACGAAGCGCTGGCCGTCCAGCGCCGCCACCGCTTCGAGCCGCTTGTTCTTGCTGTAGTAGCGGTCCTTGTCGCGCAGCACCTCGGGCAGCTCGATCGGCGCCAGCACCTCGCCCTGCGGCGTGACGCGCAGCAGCGCCGGGCCGTTTTCCAGCGCCACCACGAGCTGGGTGTCGCCCTTGATGCCGTTGTTGGCGTTCAGCACCGCCAGGCCCTCGGCGTTGAACTTGCGCAGCGCGCCGCTGGGGTCGCGCAGCGCGGCGCCGAACACCGGCTGCACCGCGGCGAGCTTGTCGCCGTCGAGCTGCAGCCGCAGGTGGAACACGCTGCCGCGGTCGGACACCGCGTACAGCAGTTGTTCGTCGGCGTCCCAGGCCAGGCCCGACAGCTCCAGCAGGCTGCGCCCGTCGACCTGCTGCGCCGGCAGCTCCACGGTGTTCAGCACGGCAAAGGGCACGGCGGCGGGCTGCGCCAGCGCGATCGCGCCGCTGCCGGCGCAGGCCAGCGCGATGGCGGCGGCAAGGCGGCGCAGCGTCGGGCGGTTGGAGGTCTTCATGGTTCGGTCCTTTCGTGGTTGAAGGAAGGTGCACGGTGGTGCCGGGTCAGAACAGCACCTGCAGGCGCAGGCTCAGCGCGCGGCCGCGGTCGTCGCCGACGTCGTTGACCGGGCCGTCGGTGTGCGCCCACAGCTGGTTCAGCGACAGCTTCAGGCGCCGGCTGGCGTACCAGTTCAGGCCCAGCACGTCGACGCGGGCGCGGGTCTGGCTGGCGCCGTCGTCGAGCAGGTCGGGCCCGCCGTTGACCTCGAGCCGGTCGTGGCGGTAGAACACTTCCCAGGCACCGTACTTGCCGGTCGGGCGCAGCTCCTTGAACTTGGCGCCTTCGATGTCGTAGGGGCGGGCCTCGCCGGTGAGCGTCCACGCCAGTTGCAGGTACTGGCCGCGTGCGGTGCGGTCGCTCTGGCCGCCGGCGCCGCCCAGCTTGCGCTGCAGCGCTTCGGCCTGCAGCGAAAACGGCCCGTGCACGAAAGCAAACTCCAGCACGCCGGCATGGTCGCTGTCGAAGCCGTTCTTCAGCTTGTCGGCCAGCGTCACGCGATGGCCCTCGTCGGTCTCGCTGACGCCGCGCACCGCCAGCCGGGTGCGGATGCGGCCGTTGCTCGTGTCGATGTCCTCGCGCGAGAAGGCGGCGCCCAGGTGCAGCACCCGGCCGGGCTGCAGCAGCGGCGCATAGACCGCGCGCAGCACCTGGGCGCGGCCGTCGGGCTTGTTGAACCAGCCGACGCTGGCGTGGTGGTGTGCGCCGGCGTGGCGCAGCTCCAGGCCCCAGCTGCCCTCGCGCTCGACCGCGTCGGGCGCCAGGTCCCAGACCGCCGAGCGCTCGATGCCGGTGACCCACTTGGAGCTGGTGGCGTGCTCCAGGCCGAAGTCGGGCTTGAAGCGCCCGGCGCTGAACACCAGCGCATCGAAGCCGTGGTAGCTGACGACCGCGCTGTCGAGGATCGCCACGTCTTCTTCGTCGGGCGCGATGTCGAGCTTGAAGCGCCAGACCTCGAAGGCGCGCGCCTCGAACTCCAGCCGCAGCCGGCGCAGGTAGGTCACGGCGACGTCTTCGCCGTCGTCGCTGTAGATGCCGTCGAAGCTGTCGCGGTCGACCTGCATGCGCACACCGAAGTCGAAGCGCCAGGGCGGCTCGGCGGCGGCTGCGGCGCTGGCGGCGCTTGCTGCGGGCTGGGCGGGCTGAGCGGGGTGAGCGCCAGCCTGCTCAGCCTGCTGCGCCCAGGCCAAGCCGCCGGGCGCGCCCAGGCCGAGCGCCAGCGCAGCCGCGGCCAGCGCCTGGCGCGGTGCCCGGGGGTGAAACTTGCAGCGGTTCATGGTGTTCGAGGGTGATCCAGGCCAGTGACAGGGCGAGGCTTTCCCCGCCGCCGGCCGATGGCCGGCGGTCGCCGCTGCTGCGTGGGGTTGCTCGCCGAGTGGGCGGCGTCAGTCGTCGATCTCGATTTCGGTCGCGCGGTAGACCGTGCCGCTGGCGCCGGCCTCTGGCACGGCCTTGACCTCGACCGACTTGCCGTGCAGCGCCGCGCCGCTCAGCCCGTCCTTGAACACGGTGGCGGCGTCGTAGCGCACGGTGTTGGCCTTGATGACGAAGCTGCCGCTGCCGCTGCCGCAGGCAATGCAACTGGCCGTGCCTTCGAACTCGACCCGACCGGGGGCGCCCGCAAGCTCGCTGTCGTCGCCGTCGCCGTCGTCGTCGCGCGACTCGATCTCGATCTTGCTGGCCAGCAGCACCGCACCTTCGACGCGGCCCTTGGCCTCGACGCGGATCCCGTTCTTCAAGTCGGCGGCGGTGCCGTCCTCGAACACCACGCCACTGGCCAACCGTACCGCGTAGCCGCCGACGCGCAGCGTGCCGGCCGCGGCGTCGTAGGCGCTGACGTAGCCCTCGATCTCGCCGTTGGCATCCGCCGGCACCGCGTCGAAGCTGGCGCTGCGCAGCGTCAGCCGCTCGGCCAGGTAGCGGCCGTCGCCGCCGCGCAGCGGGTTCAGCCGCACGCTGACCATCGCGCCTTCGGCCGGCGTGCCCGTGATCTGCGTGGCGCCGTCGGTGCGAATCGGCAGGCCGCGCAGCGAGAAGCTGTAGGCCGCGGCCGTGCCGCTGAGCCCGGCGACGGGCCCGCGCAGCCGGAACTTGCCGCCCGCGGCGGCGTAGGCGGCCTCGCTGTCGGCCTCGCGCTCGACGTGGGTGGCGACGATGCGCCCGGCGTTGTCCGGCAGGCCAGACACCTCGACCACCTGGCCGACGGCGAGCGCGGCCACACCGCCGAAGTCCTCGTAGACGGTGCTCGGCGTGGTGCGCACGCGCACGCCCAGCACGTCGAAGGTGCCCGCGGCCGCGTCGACCGCGCTGACCGTGCCTTCGACCTCGGCACCGTAGGCGATCTGCGTGGCCGTGCGGCTGGCGCCGCTGGCCTCGCTGCTGCCATTGACCTGCACCACCATGCCCACGCGCAGCGGGTTGGGGTCGGTGCCGGCGATCGACACCTTGCCGTCGTCGTCGACCAGCTTGGCTCCTTGGTCCTGGTAGCGCACGCCGTTGACGTAGACCGAGCCGAAGCCGCTGACGGTGCCGACGCCAAACGAGCCGGTGCCGCCGGTGCCGACGCCGGCGAAGTCGCCGCCGCCACCGCCGCAGGCGGCGATCAGCGCCGCGGCCGCCACCGCACCGATGCCGGCGGCCAGGCGGCGCCACGGGGTGGACAGCGCGGCGGCGCCGCAGGCCCACGACACGATGCGGTTGGTGGTTTGGAGGTTCATCGACCTTCTCCCTTGCGTTGAGGGTGGGACGGAGGATTGCCAAGCTCGGCCATCGCCGCGCTGTAGCTGAACAGGCCGACACGCAGGCGCTGGTCCTGCGCGCGGCCGGCCTTGCGGTCGGCCTCGATCAGCGCTTCGAGTTGCGGCACCAGCGCTGCGGTCAGCGCCTGCCACTGCGCGGTGATGGTGGCGTGCGTGGTTTCAATCGATTGGTGCGACAGCTCGTCGGCGAACACCGCCTGCTCGAAGTGCTTGAAGCCGTCGCCCAGCACGTTGGCCACCGCCGCGCCCAGGTGGTCGCCGACGTTGTGGCCGAGGAAGCCGAGCATGCGCGCGGTGTCGCCGCGCGGCACGAAGGCGTCGTGCACCAGCGCGACGGTGTCGGCGTCGGCGTCATGCGCCGCCAGCCCCAGGCGCAGCAGCTCGTCGAGCAGGCTGCGCGGGTGCACGTCGCGCGTCAGCGACTGCGCCAGCGTCTCGAAGCTGGGCGCCGCGCCCTGGCGTGGCAGCGCGCGCGGCTTGCCCTGCGCGTCGCGGTATTGCGGCTCGCTCGCCCAGCGCGCGAAGAGTTCGGCTGCCAAGGGGCGCCGCGGTGCGGCTTCGGCTTCGACCTGGGTCAGGCGCGTGACCTCGCGCCGGTTCAGCCCGGTGGCGGTGGCGATGCGGCTGACCATGCGGTGCGCCGGCAGCTCCGGGTGCGCGGCGCGCGCGGCATCGACGAAGGCCTTGCGCAGCAGCTCCTCGACCGTCGTGCACGGCAGGCCCTTGGCCACCGCCAGCTGCGCGATCGGCGCCAGCAGCGCGCCCAGCGCCTGCAGCAAGGCGTCGGCATCGGCGCTGGCGGCACTGGCGGGCAGGTGCTCCAAAGGCACGGCTGGAACTTGGCGCATGGCTTCAGTATAAATGTGCAATTTGCACATTTCAACCGAAACTGTGACCCGATGTGACGGCGGCGCGCGGCCGTCAGGGTCGCGCGGCTTGCGGCCGCGCGGTTCAGGCCGAGATCAGCTCGCTGAACAGCGCGCCGTGGCGGCAGCGCGGCTGGTAGCGGCCCACGCGCTGCGCGATCTGCGCGATGTGCTCGGGCGTGGTGCCGCAGCAGCCGCCGGCGATGTTGAGGAAACCCGCCTGCGCGAAGCCTTCCATCAGCCCGCCCGTCACTTCCGGCGTCTCGTCGAAGCCGGTCTCGCTCATCGGGTTGGGCAGCCCGGCGTTGGGGTAGCAGCTGATGAAGGTGTCGGCCGCGACCTTGGACAGCTCCTCGATGTAGGGCCGCATCAGCGCCGCACCCAGCGCGCAGTTCAGCCCCACCGCCAGCGGCTTCGCGTGGCGCACCGAGTGCCAGAACGCGCCCACCGTCTGCCCCGACAGGATTCGCCCCGACGCGTCGGTGACGGTGCCGCTGATGATCACCGGCAGGCGTTCGCCGGTCTCCTCCATCAACTCGTCCAGCGCGAACAGCGCCGCCTTGGCGTTGAGCGTGTCGAAGATGGTCTCGACCAGGAACAGGTCGGCGCCGCCTTCGAGCAGGCCCTCGGCTTGTTCGTAGTAGGCGTCGCGCAGCTGGTCGAAGCTGATGTTGCGCGTCGCCGGGTCGTTGACGTCGGGGCTGATGCTGGCGGTGCGCGGCGTCGGCCCCAGCGCGCCGGCCACGAAGCGCGGCTTGTCGGGCGTGCTGAACTTGGCGCAGGCCTCGCGTGCCAGCTTGGCGGCGGCGACGTTCATCTCGCGCGCCACGTGGCCCAGCGCGTAGTCGTCCTGCGCGATCGAAGTGGCGCCGAAGGTGTTGGTCTCGACGATGTCGGCGCCGGCCGCCAGGTACTGCTCGTGGATCTGGCGGATCACGTCGGGCCGCGTCAATACCAGCAGGTCGTTGTTGCCCTTCAGGTCCTTGGGGTGGCCGTTGAAGCGCTCGCCGCGGAAATCGGCCTCGGTGAGCTTGTAGCGCTGGATCATCGTGCCCATCGCGCCGTCGATGATCAGGATGCGCTGGCGCAGCAGGGCCGGCAGCGTGCCGGCGCGGGTGTAGGCCTCGGTCTTCATGCCGCGCATTGTCCAGCACATCGGTTTTCCGGCGCCGATGCGCTACCGTTGCGCGATGGCAAGGCGGCGCGCTGACACGAGCCCCGAAGCGGCGCTGCGGCGCCGGCTGCACGCACTCGGCCTGCGCTTCGCGCGCTTCACGCACGACCTGCCGGGCCCTCCCGACCTGGTGCTGCCCAAGCGGCGCACCGCGGTCTTCGTGCAGGGCTGTTTCTGGCACGGCCACGACTGCGAGCAAGGCCGCGCCGCGCCGCAGTTCCACGTCGGCGCCTGGGCCGACAAGACCGCCGCCTATCAGGCACAAGCCGCGCACGACGCCGACGCGCTGCGCAAGGCGGGCTGGCAGGTCGAAACCGTGTGGGAGTGCGAGGTCGAACAGCCCGCAATCATCGACGCGCTGGCCGCGCGGCTGCTGCAGCGCTGAGCGCGTTCAGTTCTTGACGAAGCCGATGCCGCGGCGCTGCCGCACCTCGGGCTTGACGCGGTGCTCGCCTTCCAGCTGCGACAGGAACGCGTCGGGCTCGAAGCCTTCGCCCAGGATTTCAACCTGGCGCTTGACCGCGGCGAAGTCGCCGGCCGTCAACTGGTCCAGCGCGGCCAGCCGCGCGCGCTGCTCGGCGCTCAACAACGAGCCATCGCCGCCAAGCGCCTCGGCCACGAACATGCGCTCGCGCTGATCGGGCTGGAGTGCATGGAAGCGCAGCTTGAAGCTGAAGCGGCGCAGCGCCGCTTCGTCCAGGTCGTCGAACAGATTGGTGGTGCAGATGAAGATGCCGCCGAAGCGCTCCATGCCCTGCAGCATCTCGTTGACCTCGCTGACCTCGTAGTGGCGCTCGGCCATGCGCCGGCTGCGCAGGAAGCTGTCGGCCTCGTCCAGCAGCAGCACCGCGCCTTCGGCTTCGGCCTCGGCGAACATGCGCGCCATGTTCGCTTCAGTCTCGCCGACGTACTTGCTGGCGATGTCGCTGGCCTGGCGGATCAGCAGCGGGCGGCCCAGCGCCTGCGCGATGTGCTCGGCCAGCGCGGTCTTGCCGGTGCCCGGTGCGCCGTGAAAACACAGGCTGCCGTGGCCGCGCAGGCGCAGCGCCTCGATGATGCGCGGCAACTCGAAGCGCGCTTCGACGTTGAGCAGGCTTAAGGAGTAGCTGGTGACCACCGGCCGCGCGCCGCGCTCAGCCCCACCGCCCAGCGCCCGGTCGGCGTTGCCCAGCTGGCGCTGGATCAGCGCCTCGAAGTCGCTCCCCTTGGCCGTACCGTCATGCGCCAGCTGCGCGAAGCGCACCGCGGTGCGGATCTGCGCGGGGGTCAGCGCGCGCCGCTCGGCCAGCTTGGCGACAAAACCAGCGCCCACCGGCGCGTCGGCCAGCGCACGCGCCACCAGCGCCTCGCGCGCGCCCGGCGGCGGGCTCTTCAGCAGCAGGTGGTACTGGAAGCGCCGGCGGAAGGCCGGGTCGATCTGCTCGATGCGGTTGGTGACCCAGATCACCGGCACCGGGTTGGTCT
>CALBTN010000240.1 GCA_937967345.1 uncultured Rubrivivax sp.
GTGTGGGCGTGCCGCTGCGCGAGGCCTACCGCCGCGCGTTGCGCTTCACCGGCAAGGTGGTGGTGCTGGTCGGCGTCACGCTGGCGGCGGGCGTGGTCACCTGGGCGGCCTCGCCGATCAAGTTCCAGGCCGACATGGGCATCCTGCTGGCCTTCATGTTCGTGTGGAACATGGTCGGTGCGGTGATCCTGATCCCGGCGCTGTCGCACTTCCTGCTGCCCGGCGGGCTGCAGTCGCGCCAAGCGCACAGCGCCCTCGGCACGGCTGCGACGGCCTGAACCACGACGCCGGCGATGCGCGTCGACTTCGTCTCGGACCTCACCTGCCCGTGGTGCCCGATCGGCCTGCGCGCGCTGGAGCAGGCGATCGATCGTGTCGCCGGCAGCGTGCCGGTGAAGCTGCAACACCAGCCATTCGAGCTGAACCCCGGCCTGCCGCTGCAGGGCGAGCCCATCGCCGACTACGCGGCGCGCAAGTACGGCGTCGGCGCCGAAGAGCTGGCGGCGCGGCAGGCGCTGATCCGCCAGCGCGCGGCTGTCGCGAGCCTGAATTTTCCGCCGCGCACCCACGTCTACAACACCTTCGACGCGCACCGGCTGCTGCACTGGGCCGGCCTGCAAGGGCGCCAGCTGGAGCTGAAGCGCGCGCTGCTGCGCGCCTATCACGAACGCGGCGAGAACCCGGCCTCGCCCGGGGTGCTGCTCGCCGCGGCCAGCGAAGTCGGCCTCGACCGCCTGGCCGCCGCCGACGTGCTCGGGCGCGGCGGCTACGCCGACGAGGTGCGCACGACGGTGCGCCGCTGGCAGCGGATGGGCATCGACGGCGTGCCGGCGACGGCCATCGACGGGCGCGAACTGATCGCCGGCGCAAAGTCGGTGGAGGCGTACGAGCAGGCATTGCGGCGTGCGGCCGCGCAGCCACTGCCCGAGATGAATACCGAGACGCAACGTGGGTGAATGGCATCGCTACCGGCGCGGCAACGGCACGGGTGGGTTTGACCAGAACATCGGCGTCGCCGGTGTCGTCTACATCCTCGGCAACGACGGCTTCAGAGACGGCTACTACAAGATCGGGTGCAGTCGCCGATCCGGGCGCGCTCGCGCATTCGACCTGAACATCGATGCCAATACAGGAACACCCGGTTCGTTCAGCTGCGTGTTCGAGCAGCGCACGGTGGATTGCGGCCGGGCCGAGCGCCTGGTCTTCGAGCGTCTGCGGCAATACCGGACCGGCAAGCCGGGTCAGGAGTTCTTCGAGGTCGGGCTCGATCTGGCGCGGCAGACGATCTCGAGCGTGTGTGCAGAGGTGGATGCCACTCTGGTAGCGGCACCCCCCACGCCCAGGCTCGCACCGCCACCGCCAGCACGGTGGGAAGCACGTCACGCGTACACGCCATCTGCAGCCACGACCAGCACAAGTGGCTGGCCGCTGTGGAAGAAGCGTTCGCGCAGCCGCGCCAGCTGGCTGCTTGGGTTCATCTTCCTGTTTCTGCTTGTCGTTGGAGCGCAGGAGCCGAAGTTCAAGCCGACACCGGCAGACCTGAGCGCCTCTCCGGCGAAGTCCTCGGCAAATTCGTCAACGCCAGCGCAACGCCAGCTCAGCCGCGGCGAACTCGAGTCGATCGAGGCGGTTTGCGAGGAGACGAAGCAACTGCGTGGACCAGCCGCCTACCGCGAATGCGCGCAGGCGCATCGCACATCGCTGGTCGGCTCGAAACCGCCGAGTCTTGCGGCCCTGGACAGGAAGGCGTTGGCGTTGATTCAGGCGGCATGCTGGAACGCAAAGAACAAGGTGGGGCCAAAGGCCTATGGCGACTGCCTGCGAGAGTACCTGCGCGCCTCCGCTACCGAACGCCCTGAAACGCCTTGACCCGGACCACGGCCGTGCGCCGACTGCGGCTTCTACAGACTCTGCACGGGATGTATCAGCCGCTCACTCTTCGCGCCCGAGCCCTGCCCGGCCGCGGCCCGCGCTGCGCCGCCGCCTGCGCGGCCACCGCGGCGAAGAAGCGGTGCACCAACTCGAAGGTCTGCGTGGCTGCCGGCACGCGCGTGCGGCCGGCGCGTTCGCGCCATGCCGAGACCACCGCGACATCGGTCGACGGCACGACCGCATCGGCGCCGGCGATCAGCGCCAGCACCGTCGCCACGTCGTTGGTGCTGGCCGCGAAGTGCTGGGAGCCGGCCGAGGCCAGACTCGCGGCGGTCTGACCTCGCGGCCGGCGTGCCTGTGCAGGCAACCGCCACGAGCGCCAGGGCGTGCCGGCTGCCGCGGCGGCGCAGCTTCATCAAGCCCGTCCTTGCAAGAATGTGGCGGCATGAGAACCATCACCTTGCGCATCGCCTTTGCGCTGTCGGCTGGCGCGCTGGCCGCGACCGCCGCGGCACAGGAGCGTGGCTCGCGCTTCATCGACCCGGAGGACGGGCAGTTCGACCTGAGCTACTTCCTCGAGAACCCGCGCGGCTTCCTGCCGATCCCGATCGTCGTCACCGAGCCGGCGGTCGGCTACGGCGGCGGCATCGCCGGCATGTTCCTGCACCCGCGGCACGAGGCCGGGCAGGAAGGCTGGGCGCGGCCGAACATCTCCGGCGCCGGCGTCTTCGGCACCGAGAACGGCACCTGGGGCGCCTTTGCCGGCGATGTCAGCCTGTGGCTGGACAGGCGGCTGAAGACGCTGGTGGGCGCCGGCACCGGCCGCGCCAACCTCGATTTCTACGGTGCCGGCCTGAACCTGCCGGTGCTCGACCAGGGCGTGCGCTATTCGCTGCAGTTCAGCGGCGCGGTGGCCCAGGCCAGCTGGCAGCTGACGCCGAAGTCGCCTTGGTGGGTGGGCCTGCGCTACGTCTATGCCGACGTCGACCCGAAGCTGCGCGACGATGCCCTCCTCCCCGGGCTGGCCGAGGCGGTACGCGTCAAGGTCTCGGCGCCGACCGCGATCCTCGAGTACGACAGCCGCGACAACGTGTTCACGCCGACGCAGGGCGTCTATGCCGAAACCTCGTACCTGGCCTCGCGCGAGGCGCTGGGCGCCAGCGACGACTTCGAGCGCTTCCAGCAGCTGTTGACCGGGTGGCTGCCGCTGCAGCCGCGCCTGACCTTCGGCGCGCGCGGCAACTATGCGTGGGCCTCGTCGGGCACCCCCTTCTTCCTGCGGCCGTTCGTCGTGCTGCGCGGCGTGCCGGCGGTGCGCTTTCAAGGTGAGCAGGCGGCCTCCGCCGAGCTGGAGCTGCGCTGGCAGTTCCACGAACGCTGGAGCGTCGTCGGCTGCGGCGGCAGCGGTGCCACGCGCACCGAGCGGCGCAACGACGTGCTGCGCCAGAGCGTGGCCAGCGGCGGCTTCGGTTTCCGCTACGAGCTGGCGCGCAAGTTCGGCCTGAACGCCGGCATCGACATCGCCCACAGCCCCGGCACCACCGCCATCTACTTTGTCGTCGGCAACGCCTGGTTCAGGCCCTGATGCGGCCAGCGGCGACGGCCGGCGTCGATGCCTGCCGGGCGCGCGGCGGGCCGGCGGCAAGCACGCGCCGCGCGCCGCGTTCAACGCACCGGCGCCGTGGTTGTTGTCGACGATCTGCTTGAAGCGCCGGTGGAAGCGCGCGACGCGCGCGTCGATGAGCTTCACGGAGACCATCGCCGGCGGCGGCACTTCGCAGACGGCGGTGGTGCACGCAGCGGGCGGGCGCTCGCAGCAGGCATCGCTGGTCACCGCGGCGGCGACGCTGGCAACGATGCTTCTGCTCGCGCCGCTGCTCGGTCTGCCAACCAACGCGGTGCTGGCGGCGATCGTCATCGTCCATTCGGTCGGGCTGATCGAGCCGGCCGAGGCCGGCCTCGCCCCGCGCCGCGCCGCGGCCAGTGGCCCGATCTCGGCGCCGATGAGGCGGCGGCCGGCACCAGCCCGGCCGCCGCGAGGCCTACGCCGGACGCTGGGTGAACAACTTGGCAGCGCGCCCCTTCAGCTCGAGCAGCTCGCTGGCGGTGACCGAATACTTGCCCGACATCGCGTCGACCTCGACGCGGAACTCCACGTCGCGGCCGGCGTTGGACAACATGCCGCTGGTGAACTCGTAGTCTTCCTGCAGCGCCGGCAGGCCCTGCGCGTCGAGGTCGTAGTCCTGATACTGCACGCCGCGGATCTCGCCGCTGGCCAGGTCCAGCGTGGCGGTCGAGCGGACCACCGACTCGGCCAGCTCGTCGATGATGACGATGGGCAGTTGCAGATCCATGGTGCGGCCTCGGCGGGTGTGGGGTTGCGAAACCGCCGATTGTGGCGCGCGCCGGCCGCGCGCCAAGTTACTGCGCGATCGCCGCCTGCGCCGCGGCCAGCCGCGCGATCGGCACGCGAAACGGGCTGCAGCTGACGTAGTCCAGCCCGACGCGGTGGAAGAAGGCCACCGAGGCCGGATCGCCGCCGTGCTCGCCGCACACGCCCAGCTCGATGCCGGCGCGCGCCGCGCGGCCCTTGTGCGCCGCCAGTTCCACCAGCTGGCCCACGCCCTTGACGTCGATGCTGCGGAAGGGGTCGTGCTCGTAGATGCCCAGCCTCAGGTAGCCGGGCAGGAAACGGCCGGAATCGTCGCGCGAGAAGCCCATCGTCATCTGCGTCAGGTCGTTGGTGCCGAAGCTGAAGAACTCGGCCTGGCGCGCGATGGTGTCGGCCACCAGCGTGGCGCGCGGCGTCTCGATCATGGTGCCCAGCAGGTACGGCAGCTTCACGCCGCGCTCGGCAAACACCTGCGCGGCAACGCGGCGGATGACGGCGGCCTGCGCGTCAAACTCGCGCACCGTGCCCACCAGCGGCACCATGATCTCGCAGTGCACCGCGACGTCGAGCGCCTGCATCGCCAGCCCCGCCTCGAGGATCGCGCGCACCTGCATCTCGGTGATCTCGGGGTAGCTGATGCCCAGCCGGCAGCCGCGGTGGCCGAGCATCGGGTTGAACTCGGCCAGCTCCTCGACGCGCAGGCGGATCTTCGCCAGCGGCACGCCCAGGCGCTGCGCCATCACCTGCTGGCCGGCGGCGTCGTGCGGCACGAACTCGTGCAGCGGCGGGTCGAGCAGGCGGATCGTCACCGGCAGGCCATCCATCTCGCGGAACAGGCCCTCGAAATCGCTGCGCTGCATCGGCAGCAGCTTGGCCAGCGCCTTGCGCCGGCCGGTCTCGTCGTCGGCCAGGATCATCTCGCGCACCGTGTGGATGCGCTCGCCCTCGAAGAACATGTGCTCGGTGCGGGCCAGGCCGATGCCGGCGGCGCCGAAGCGGCGCGCGGTGCGCGCCTCGTCCGCGGTGTCGGCGTTGGCGCGCACCTGCAGCCGCTTGTAGCGGTCGGCCAGCGCCATCAGCTTGCCGAAGTCGCCGCTGAGCTCGGCCTCGCGCGTGGCGATCTTGCCGGCGTAGACCTCGCCGGTGGAGCCGTTCAGCGACAGCCAGTCGCCTTCGGCGAAGCGGCGCTCGCCGGCGGTCATCGTGCGCCCCTTGGGGTCGACGTGGATCGCACCGGCGCCCGACACGCAGCACTTGCCCATGCCGCGCGCCACCACCGCAGCGTGGCTGGTCATGCCGCCGCGCGCGGTCAGGATGCCCTGCGCCGCGCTCATGCCGCGCAGGTCCTCGGGCGAAGTCTCCTGGCGCACCAGGATCACCGCCTTGCCCTGCCGCGCCCAGGCATCGGCCTCGTCGGCATGGAACACGATCTGGCCGCTGGCCGCGCCGGGGCTGGCCGGCAGCCCGCGCGCGATGACATCCGCACTGTGCAGCGCCTGCGGGTCGAACACCGGGTGCAGCAGGTCGTTCAGCCGCTCGGGCTGCACTCGCTGCAGCGCGGTCTTCTCGTCGATCATGCCCTGGCCGAGCATCTCCATCGCGATGCGCACCATCGCCGCGCCGGTGCGCTTGCCGTTGCGCGTTTGCAGCATCCACAGCTTGCCTTCCTGGATCGTGAACTCCAGGTCCTGCATGTCCTTGAAGTGGTTCTCCAGCGCCGTCTCGGCCTGCAGCAGCTGCTGGTAGATCTGCGGCATCAGCTCCTCGAGCGACGGGTACTTGCTGCGCCGCTCGGCCTCGTCCACCTGCGCCAGCTCGGCCCAGCGCCGCGAGCCGATCAGCGAGACCTGCTGCGGCGTGCGAATGCCTGACACCACGTCCTCGCCCTGCGCGTTGACCAGGAACTCGCCGTTGAACAGGTCTTCGCCGGTGCCGGCGTCGCGGGTGAAGGCCACGCCGGTGGCGCTGCTGTCGCCCAGGTTGCCGAACACCATCGCCTGCACGTTGACCGCGGTGCCCCAGCTTTGCGGGATGTCGTTGAGCTCGCGGTAGACGCGGGCACGCTCGTTGTTCCAGCTTTCGAACACCGCCACCACCGACCCCCACAGCTGTTGCCACGGGTCGGTGGGGAAGTAGCGCCCGACGCGGGCCCGGATCAAGGCCTTGAAGCGCGCGACCAGCTCGCGCAGATCGTCGGTGTCGAGCTCGGTGTCGAGCTGCACGCCGCGGCTGCGCTTGAGCGTGTCGATCACCACCTCGAACGGGTCGTGCTCTTCCTTGGTGGCCGGCTTCAGACCCATCACCACGTCGCCGTACATCTGGATGAAGCGGCGGTAGCTGTCCCAGGCGAAGCGCGCGTTGCCGGTCTTGCGCGCCAGACCCTCGACCGCGACGTCGTTCAAGCCGAGGTTGAGGATCGTGTCCATCATGCCGGGCATCGACGCGCGCGCGCCCGAGCGCACCGACAGCAGCAGCGGATCGGCGGCGTCGCCGAAGCGCTTGCCCATCTCGGCCTCGATCGCGGCCACGCCGTCGCGCACCTGCGCCTCGATCAGCTGCATCGCGGCGTCGCGGCCCTGTTCGGTGAACACCGTGCAGGCCTCGGTGCTGATCGTGAAGCCTGACGGCACGGTGATGCCCAGCCGGCACATCTCGGCCAGGTTGGCGCCCTTGCCGCCCAGCAGATCCTTCATCGCCGCGCTGCCATCGGTGCGCGACGGGCCGAACAGGTAGACGTAGGGGTGCGGCGTGGTGTTCATGGCAGGTCGAAGCAAGGTGGCGGTGCGGGCCGGGCGCCGCATGTTGGCTGCAGCGGCGCCGATGCAGCTTGCGCGAGGTCAAGGCGTCCCTCGCCGATGCCTGGGTGCGGCGGGCGGGGCGGCGGATACTGCAGCGAGCCGCGCGGCAAGCGTTGACGCAGTACGCCGCAGGGCGAAGAATCGGCACGACCCAACAAAACTGGGATCGCGACCAAAGGGGTGCGCCATGCTGCAGATTCGCATTCACGGCCGGGGCGGCCAGGGGGTGGTCACTGCCGCGGTGATGCTGTCGCTGGCGGCGTTCGAGCAGGGCCGCTATGCGCAGGCCTTTCCCAGCTTCGGCTCGGAGCGCACCGGGGCGCCGGTGGTGGCCTTTTGCCGCATCGACGATCGCGACATCCGCCTGCGCGAGCCGATCCTCGAGCCCGATGTGCTGCTGGTGCAGGACGCGACGCTGCTGCACCAGGTGGACCTGTTCCACGGCCTGAAGCCCGACGGCTATGTGCTGATCAACGCCCGGCGCGACTTCCAGGCGCTGGGCCTGGGCGAGATCGAACAGCGCTTCCGCCGCGAACGCCTGCTCACCGTGCCGGGCACCGAGATCGCGCGCAAGCACCTCGGCCGTTCGACCCCCAATAGCGTGATGCTGGGCGGTTTTGCCGCGCTGTCGGGCTTGATCAATCTGGATGCGGTGTCGCATGCGATCCGCACCAGGTTTGCCGGACGGATCGCCGAGGCCAACATCGCCGCGGCATCCGAAGCTTTCGAGTACGTCGCACGCGAGATGCAGGAGGCAGCCCATGCCCAGACAGATTGAAGGCTCCAGGGCGGTGGCCGAGGCGGTGGCGCTGTGCCGCCCCGAAGTCATCGGCGCCTACCCGATCTCGCCCCAGACCCACATCGTCGAGGGGCTCGGTGAGCTGGTGAAGAGCGGCGCGCTCGCGCCCTGCGAGTTCATCAACGTCGAAAGCGAATTCACCGCGATGAGCCTGGTCATCGGCAGCAGCGCGGCCGGCGCGCGCAGCTACACCGCGACCGCCAGCCAGGGGCTGCTGTTCATGGCCGAAGCGGTCTACAACGCCAGCGGCCTGGGCCTGCCGATCGTGATGACGGTGGCCAACCGCGCGATCGGCGCACCGATCAACATCTGGAACGACCACAGCGACAGCATGAGCCAGCGCGACTGCGGCTGGATCCAGCTGTTTGCCGCGCACAACCAGGAGGCGATCGACTTGCACATCCAGGCCTTCAAGCTCGGCGAGGAGCTGAGCATGCCGGTGATGGTGTGCATGGACGGCTTCATCCTGACCCACGCCTACGAGCGCGTGGAGATGCCCACGCAGGAACAGGTCGACGCCTTTCTTCCGCCCTACGAGCCGCGCCAGATCCTGGACGTGAACCAGCCGGTGTCGATCGGTGCGATCGCCGGACCCGAGGTCTTCATGGAGGTGCGCTACCTGGCGCACGCCAAGCAAACGATGGCGCTGCAGCGCATCCCCGAGATCGGCGTGGAGTTCGAGCAGCACTTCGGCCGCAACACCGGCGGGCTGGTGCGCGGCTACCACCTCGACGATGCCGAGACCGTGGTCGTCGCGCTGGGTTCGGTGCTGGGCACGCTGCGCGAGACGGTGGACGAGATGCGCGCCGACGGCCAGCGCATCGGCGTGCTGGGCATCACCTCGTTTCGCCCCTTCCCGCTGGCGGCGGTGCGCGCCGCACTGCAAGGCGCCAAGCGCGTGGTGGTGCTGGAAAAGAGCTTCTCGGTCGGGCTCGGCGGCGTGGTGTCCACCGACGTGCGGCTGGCGCTGTCGGGCCTGACGCTGATCGGCTACACGGTGGTCGCCGGCCTGGGCGGGCGTGCCATCACCCGCGCGTCGCTGCGGCGCATGCTGCTCGACGCGGTGGCCGACCGGCTGCAGCCGCTGAACTTCCTGGATCTGGACTGGGGCATCGTCGAGCGCGAACTGGCGCGCGAAGCGCAGTCGCGCCGCAGCGGTCCGATTGCCGAGAACCTGCTGCGCGACGTGGGCACGGTGTGCTCGAAGGTGAACTGAAATGAGCCAGTCGATCAAGTTCTACCAGACCGGCACCTTCACCGTGGGCAACCGGCTGCTCGCGCCCGAACTGCGCACGGTGCAGGCCAGCGCCGAGCGCAGCAACTCGCTGAACAGCGGCCACCGCGCCTGCCAGGGCTGCGGCGAGGCGCTGGGCGCGCGCTACGCGATCGACGCCGCGATGCGCGCCACCGGCGGACGCATCATCGCGGCCAACGCCACCGGCTGCCTGGAGGTGTTCTCCACGCCCTACCCCGAGACCAGCTGGCAGCTGCCATGGATCCACAGCCTGTTCGGCAACGCCGCGGCGGTGGGCGCCGGCATTGCCGCGGCGCTGAAGGTCAAGGCGCAAAAGGGCGGGCCCAAGGGCGTGCGCGTCATCGCGCAAGGCGGTGACGGCGGCACCACCGACATCGGCTTCGGCTGCCTGTCGGGCATGTTCGAGCGCAACGACGACGTGCTGTACATCTGCTACGACAACCAGGCCTACATGAACACCGGCGTGCAGCGCTCGAGCGCCACGCCGCCGGCGGCGCGCACCGCAACCACCAAGGCGGTGGGCAGCGCACCCGGCGCCGAGTTCGGCCAGGGCAAGAACGTGCCGCTGATCGCGATGGCGCACCACATCCCGTACGTGGCCACCGCCACGGTGGCCGATCTGCACGACCTGGAAGACAAGGTCGAAAAAGCGATGAGCGTGCACGGCGCGCGCTACCTGCACGTGTTCGTGCCCTGTCCGCTGGGCTGGGGCGCGGCCAGCCACGACACCATCAGGCTGGCGCGGCTGGCGTGCGAAACCGGCCTGTTCCCGGTGTTCGAGGCCGAACACGGCGAGGTGACGGCGGTCACGAAGATCCGCAAGCGCCGGCCGGTGCAGGACTACCTGAAGCCGCAAAGGCGCTTCGCGCACCTGTTCGACCGGCCCGAGGGCGAAGCGGTCGTGGCGCGCATCCAGGCCATTGCCGACGGCAACATCCGCCGTCTTCACTTGCTCGAAGCGGGGGTGGCCCAATGAGCATGCGCAAGCCCTTCGCGATCACGCTGGACCCCGGTTCGTCGCTGGCCAACAAGACCGGCAGCTGGCGCTCCGAGCGGCCGGTCTACGTCGACCGGCTGCCGCCGTGCAACGCGCAGTGCCCGGCCGGCGAAGACATCCAGGGTTGGCTGTACCACGCCGAAAGCGGCGGCTACGAGGCCGCCTGGCGCCATCTGGTGCGCGACAACCCGTTCCCGGCGATCATGGGGCGGGTGTGCTATCACACCTGCGAAAGCGTGTGCAACCGCGGCCGTCTGGACGAGGCGGTGGGCATCAACTCGGTCGAGCGCTTTCTGGGCGACGAGGCGCTGAAGCAGGGCTGGCGCTTCACCGCGCCGCACGAGCTGTCCGGCAAGCAGGTGTTGGTGGTGGGCGCCGGGCCGTCGGGCATGTCGGCGGCCTACCATCTGCGGCGCCTGGGCCATGCGGTGACGGTGATGGACGCAGGGCCGTCGGCCGGCGGGATGATGCGCTTCGGCATCCCGAAATACCGGCTGCCGCGCGACGTGCTCGATGCCGAGATGCAGCGCATCGCCGACCTCGGCGTGGTGCTGCGCCTGAACTCGAAGGTCGAGGATCTTGGCCAGGCGATGCGCGACGGCGGCTTCGATGCGGCGTTTCTGGCGGTGGGCGCGCACATCGCCCGGCGCGCGTTCATTCCGGCCAAGGACAGCGCGCGCATCCTGGACGCGGTGTCGATGCTGCGCAGCATGGAAGGCCAGAGCAAGCCGATGCTCGGGCGGCGCGTGGTGGTCTATGGCGGCGGCAACACCGCGATCGACGCGGCGCGCACCGCCAAGCGGCTGGGCGCCACCGAGGCGGTCATCGTCTACCGCCGCACGCGCGAGAAGATGCCGGCGCACGACATGGAACTCGAGGACGCGCTGCAAGAAGGCGTGCTGGTGAAGTGGCTGTCGACGATCCGGCGGCAGGACGAAGGCGGCACGCTGACGATCGAGAAGATGACGCTGGACGAGCAGGGCCAGCCGCAGCCCACCGGCGAACTCGAAACGCTGCAAGCCGACAGCCTGGTGCTGGCCCTGGGCCAGGACGTGGATCTGTCGTTGCTGCACAACCTGCCCGGGCTGACCGTCGACGACGGCGTGGTCCAGGTCGACCCGGCAACGATGATGACCGGGCATGCGGGCGTGTTCGCCGGCGGCGACATGGTCCCTGCCGAGCGCAACGTCACGGTGGCGGTGGGTCACGGCAAGAAGGCGGCGCGCCACATCGACGCCTGGCTTCGCGGCACGCGCTACGAGCTCGCGCCGAAGCATGCGAGCGCGACTTTCGAGCGGCTGAACCCGTGGTACTACAGCGACGCGCCGAAGACCGTGCGGCCGCAACTCGACCTCGCGCGGCGCGCCAGCAGCTTCGACGAGGTGCAGGGCGGGCTGAGCGCCGCCAACGCGCTGTTCGAGGCGCGCCGCTGCCTGAGCTGCGGCAACTGCTTCGAATGCGACAACTGCTACGGCATGTGCCCGGACAACGCGGTCATCAAGCTCGGCCCCGGGCAGCGCTTCGAGTTCAACTACGACTACTGCAAGGGCTGCGGCATCTGCGCCGCCGAATGCCCCTGCGGTGCGATCGACATGGTGCTCGAAGAGACGGCGCCCGATCTGTCGCCGCCCGGGTGAAGGCTGCCTGCGGCGCCGCCAAGCGGCGCGCAGGCGCGCGCAGGCCGCGCCGGCCTGCGCGGCGGCGGCCTCAACTGATCGCCATCGTCGGCACCGTGGCCGGCACCTCGAGCTTGGCCTCGGTGGCGGCAAGCACCTGATCGACCGTCACGCCCGGCGCGGTCTCCAGCAGCCTCAGGCCCGAAGGGGTCGGCTCGATCACCGCCAGTTCGGTGACGATCAGGTCGACCTTGCGCGCCGACGTCAACGGCAGCGTGCAGCGTTCGATGACCTTCGACTTGCCCTTGGCCGCGTGCTGCATCGCCACCACGACGCGGCGCGCGCCGGTCACCAGGTCCATCGCGCCGCCCATGCCGGGCACCATCTTGCCGGGGATCATCCAGTTGGCCAGCAGGCCTTGCGCGTCGACCTGCAGCGCGCCAAGCACGGTCATGTCCACATGGCCGCCGCGGATCAGCCCGAACGAGGTCGCGCTGTCGAAGGTGCTGGCGCCGGGAATCGCGCTGACCGGGCGGCCGCCGGCGTCGGTCAGGCGCGGCTGGGCCATCGCCTCCTCGGGGATCGGCCCGGTTCCGATCAGTCCGTTCTCCGACTGGAAGAACACGTGGATGCCGGCCGGCACGTAGTTGGCCACCAGCGTCGGAATGCCGATGCCGAGGTTGATGAGCATGCCGTCGCGCAGTTCGAGCGCGATGCGCTTGGCAATGATTGTCTGGGCATCCATGGTTCAGATCCTCGCCACCAGATAGTCAACGATCGGCGCCGGCGTCATCACGTCGTCAGGCGCGATCATGCCCACCGGCACCACGTGCTCGGCATCGACCATCACCGTGCCGGCCGCCATCGCCATCACCGGGTTGAAGTTGCGCGCGGTCAGCACGTAGGTCAGGTTACCCAGATAGTCGGCGCGGTAGGCCTGCAGCAGCGCGAAGTCGGCGTACAGCGCCGTCTCGAGCAGGTACTCGCGGCCGTCGAGCTCGATCTTGCGCTTGCCCTGTTCGACCACCGTGCCCACGCCGGTGGGCGTCAACACCCCGCCCAGCCCGTGGCCCGCGGCGCGGATGCGCTCGATCAGCGTGCCCTGCGGCACCAGCTCGACCTCGATCTCGCCGGCGATCATCTGCGCCTGGGTCTGCGGGTTCAGGCCGATGTGGCTGGCGATCACCCGGCGCACCGACTTGGCGGTGATCAGCTTGCCTATACCCGCGCCCGGCATCGCGGTGTCGTTGGCGATCACGGTCAGATCGCGCTTGCCCTGGCGCACCAGTTCGTCCATCAGCCGCTCGGGCGTGCCCACGGCCATGAAACCGCCCACCATCAGGCTGGCGCCGTCAGGTATGCGCGCGACCGCTTCCTCGACTGTCGTCGTCTGCATCGTTGACCTCGTGTTCGTCCCGTTGGAGGGATAACTATAGTGGAGGCCGGCAGCAAGACTCCAGCCCCCGGCGCGGAATTTTTCGCCGCGCCGGCGCGGTTCAGGCCGCGCCCAGCATCTGCGGCGTGATCAGCACGACGCCGCGCTCGGTGACGTGGAAGCGGTCGCGGTCGTGCTGTGGGTCGAAGCCGGCCTGCAGGCCGTCGGGCAGCACGCAGCGTTTGTCGACGATGCATCGGCGCAGCCGCACGCCGCGGCCGATCTGCACGTGCGGCAGCACGACCGAGTCCTCGATCACGCTGCCTTCGGCCACGCGGGTGTCGCTGAACAGGATCGTGCGCCGCACCAGCGCGCCGCTGACGATGCAACCCCCCGACACCAGCGAGTCGATCGCCACGCCGCGTCGGCCGGCATCGTCGAACACGAACTTGGCCGGCGGGTGGTGTGCCTGGCGGCCCAGCATCGGCCAGTCCTTGTCGTACAGGTTCAGCTCGGGCACGACGTGGGTCAAGTCGAGGTTGGCCTCCCAGTACGCATCCAGCGTGCCGACGTCGCGCCAGTACGCCCGTTCGCCGACCATGTTGACGCAGCTGGCCTCGAAGCGGTGCGCGTGCACGTGGGCGCAGCCCACCAGGCGCGGAATCAGGTCCTTGCCGAAATCGTGGCTCGAGTGCTCGTCGGCCGCGTCGCGTTCGAGCTCGCGCACCAGGAAGTCGGTGTCGAACACGTAGATACCCATGCTCGCCAACGCCAGGCCGGGCCGGTCGGGCAGCGCTGCGGGCCGCGCCGGCTTTTCGGCGAAGGCGACGATGCGGTCACCGGCACCCACTGTCATCACGCCGAGCTGGGTGGCCTCTTCGAGCGGCACCTGCAGGCAGGCGATGCTCATGTCGGCGCCGCGCTCGACGTGCTCGGCCAGCATGATGCCGTAGTCCATCTTGTAGACATGGTCGCCGCCGAGCACGACCACGTGCCGCGGCCGCAGCTCGTTCAGGATGTCCAGGTTCTGGTGCACCGCGTCGGCGGTGCCGGTGTACCAGCGTTCATCCAGCTGCTGCTGCGCCGGCACGATCTCCAGGTACTCGCCCAGGCTGGCCTCGAGAAAACCCCAGCTGCGCTCGACGTGGCGGATCAGGCTTTGCGCCTTGTACTGCGTGAGCACGCCGATGCGCCGCAAGCCCGAGTTGACGCAGTTGCCGAGCGCGAAGTCGATGATGCGCATCGTGCCGGCAAAGGGCACCGCCGGCTTGGCGCGGTGGTCGGTCAACGGGCCCAGCCGGCTGCCGCGGCCGCCGGCAAGCACCAGCGCGTAGGCCTGTTGGGTCAACGCGCGCCGCGATTCAGACTTCATCGGCTGTCTCGGCTGGGCCGTCCGTTTCATCGGCGTGCCATGCGTGCGGCGCGCGTTTCGCTCAGGCCGGCAGCGCCAGCACGCGGCTGACCTTGCCGCTGCGCGGGTGCGCCTGCAAGCCTTCGAAACAACGCTGCACCTGGACATTGCCCAGGCCGTGCTGCTGCAAGTAAGCCAGCAGCGCGTCGCGCGCGCGCTCGAAGGCCGCGTCGGCGTCGGCCACGCCGGCCTCGAGCCGCAGGTCGAGTTGCTGCCGCGTCCTGGCCAGCAGCTGGAACTGCGTCAGCTGCGCGCCCTCCTCGATCACCGTCATCAGCGCCAGTGGCAGCAACCGCACTTCGCGCCCGCCGCTGTCGTGCAGCGCCAGCGTCTCGTCGGCACGGCCGTGCACCTCGATGCGGGTGAAACCGCTGCCGCAGGCGCAGCGCCCGCCGAGCACGCGCAGGCTGTCGCTCAGGCGGTAGCGCAGCAGCGGCTGGGTGCGGTTGGCCAGGTTGGTCAGCAGCAGCGCGCTCGAGGCCTCGCCCGGCGCAACCGGGCGGTCGTCGCGATCGACTGGCTCGGCGATCAGCCAGTCGTCGTTGAGGTGCATCGCACCGTGCGCGCACTCCCAGGCGATCGAATAGAACTCCGAGGCGCCGTAGTTGTTGCGCAGGCGGCAGCCGAAGGCGCGGCCGATGCGCTGGCGCTGTTCGGCCGACAACTGCTCGCCGCCGAGCCAGACCTCGTGCAGCCGCAGCGCCAGCCGGCCCGCGTTCGCGGCGTCGGCCAGCAGATCGGCGCAGCTCGGATAGCTGATCAGCACCGTGGGCGCGAATTGCTGCAGCTGGTCGATCAGCTGCGGCAGCGGCTGCAGCACCGAGAAGGTGCGTACCGCCGGACGCAGCCATGGCGCGACCGACGCCGCGATCTGGCGCACGCGTTCGATGCTGGCGACGCCGGCAAAGTGCCCGCCGGTGGCGGCGACGAACGCATAACGCTGCCCGGGCGCCCACGCCGATGCCGGCATCGCGCCCAGCCCCAGGCCGCGAAAGCGCAGCAGGTCCAGCGCGTCGAAGACCGCGAGCGCAGCCTCGTCCTGCACGAAGATGCCCGGCTCGCCGGTGGTGCCCGAGCTGGTCCACACCAGGTAGCGCCCGAGATACGCGTCGCCGACGCGCTCGACGTCGGCCAGAAAGTCATCGACGCCGCTGCGGGTGATCGCCCGGTCGGTCGCCCAGTCGTCGAAGCGATGCATCAACTCGGCCTTGCTCACCGGGGCCAGATCGGCCAGCGCCGGTGTGCCGCCACGCCGTGCCCCCAGCCGCTCGCGGTACAGCGGCGAGCGCTCGGCGGCGGCATCGAGCAGCGCGCGCAGCCGCCGTTCGCGCTGCAGCCGGCCGACGCCCTGCGGGTCCAGCCCGGCGGCGAAGGTCTCGCCTACGGTCTGCGACCACAACCATGGATTCATCGACGGTAGTTTGCGGCTCATATCCGGCGCAGTATCGATGCAATGGGTTAACTCACGATGAACCGGCGGCGCATGGTTTGCGCTGCCGCAAGCCGCCGTGCGCACGCCGGCCGGCCGCGCCGCCGCAGTGGCGGCAGCTGCCCGGGTGCGCGCCGGCGCGGCATCACGAAAGAGCTTCAGCCCGGCGCCGCCAGCTCGCGCAATGCGCGCTCGAAGGCCTCGCTGGGCTGGCCGCCCTGGATCAGATGGCGTCCGTCGATGATCACCGATGGCACCGAGCGGATGCCCAGCGCCTGCCACCGCTGCTCGGCCTCGCGCACTTCGCCGGCGAACTCGTCGCCGGCCAGGATCGCGGCAGCGCGCGTCGCATCCAGGCCAACCCGCGTGCACAGCCGCAGCAGCACCTCGGCCGAGCCGACGTTCTCGCCGTGCGTGTGATAGGCGCTCAGCAGCGCATGCTTCAGCTCGCGCTGGCGCCCCTCGAGGCCGGCCCAGTACAGCAGCCGGTGCGCATCGAAGGTGTTCCAGATGCGCTCGCGATGGCCGAACTGAAAGCCGACCTCTTCGCCGCGCTGGCGCAGCGTGGCGTGCGTGGCCGCCAGCTGCTCGCGCGTGGCGCCGTACTTGCGCGCCAGGTGCTGCACCAGGTCCTCGCCCTCGGGCGGCATCTGCGGGTTCAGCTCGAAGGGCTGGAAGTGCAGTTCCACCTGCAGCGTCGGGCCGATGCGCCGCAGTGCTTCTTCCAGCGCATGCAGCCCCACCGCGCACCAAGGGCAGGCGACGTCGGAGACAAAGTCGATCCTCATCGCGCGATTGTCGCCGCGATCGCGCTGCCGCCGGCCGGCGGCAGCGCGCGCTCAGCGCGTGATCGAGTCGGCGCTCTCGGCGTTCAGGCTCGGCAGGTAGGTGTAGCCGTTCAGGCTGATCCCGGTGACGGTGAACACGAAGGTGCCGGCCTTCTTCGACCGCGGCGACTTCAGGCTGGCCAGGCCGTTGCCCGAACTGGTGGCGCTGGCGTTGCCGGCGACCAGGCCGCTCCATTTGCCGCTGACGCTGGCGTCCGGCACCGCCTTGCCGTCGGCGTCGCGCACGGTGACGGCGGCGGTGGCCTGCGCGCTGCCGTTGCGGTTGACCGCCAGGCTCATCGCGATGTCTGCGACACCCAGCCGCGGTGCAACCGCCTGCGGCTGGGCGGTGATGGTCAGGCTGCGCGTGGCGCTCAACCCGCTCGAGTCGGTGACCTTCAGCGTCGCGGTGTAGCTGCCGGCCACGGTGTAGACGTGGCTGGCCGAGCTGCCGCCGGCCAGCGCCAAGCCGTCGCCGAAGTTCCATTCGTAGCCGACGATGCTGCCGTCGGGGTCGGACGAGCCGCTGGCGGAGAACGCCACGTTCAGCGGCACGGTGCCGCTGGCCGGGCTCGCGCTGGCCGCGGCCTGCGGCGGCTGGCCGGCCGCAGCCGGCACACTGCCGGCGAGCGCGTACTGGCCGACGCTGCCGTAGTCGCTGTAACCATCGGTTGCAGGATCGCCCTTGCCCACGCCTTGGACGCTGAGGAAGTAGGTGCCGGGCAAGGCCGCGACATGGCTGATCGCCGCCGGCAGCGCGTCAGCCGGGTTGGCGCTGGCCAGCAGCTTGCCGGTGCTGTCGTACAGCTCGACCAGCACGTCCAGGTTGGCCGAGCGTGCGGCCGGCGCCACGGTGAACGACATCGTGCCCGCCCCGCCGGCAAAACTGAACCAGTCGACATCGATCGGCCGCTCGACCACGCCCTCGGTGTACAGGCTGACCACGCCGCCCGATGTGCTGCCGGAAAGCGGTGTCGCGCTGCCCGTGGTGTTGCCGTGGTCGTCGGCGCGCAGCGGCAGGCCGTTGCTGGCCATCACCGCGTAGTCGTCCTGCACGTTGGTGGCACTGGCGTACTCGCCCTTGCTCCACTGCACCAGCGGCTGGTAGTAGCCCACGCCCATGATCGGCGCCCAGCCGGTGGCGCCGCTGCCGTGGCCGCCGTAATAGCTGCCGCCGGAATAGCCGTCGTGCTGCAGCCCCAAGTTGTGGCCGGCCTCGTGCGACACCGCCTCGGCGACGTAGCGCTCGTTGCCGCCGCCCAGCGCGTCGTAGAACACCAGCGCGGGTTTGTAGAACTCGCTGATGTCGTCGAAGATGCCGATGTAGGCCACGCCGCCGCAGCTGCAGCTGTACACGCCGGAGCGGCTTGTCACCAGCACCGTGGTGCCGAACACGGCGTCGGACGCGTTGCTGCGGCTGAGCTGCTCGGGGCTCGGCGGCTCGGTGGTGACGTTGACGTCGAACGGCGCGTAGTCCTCGGCCACACGCTGCCAGATGTACTGGATGCGCTCGAGCTCGGCGCTGCTGAACGAGTTGGGGATGCCGTCCAGATCGAAGGGCAGCGCGTTCATCGCCGCGCCGCTGCCGTTCCAGGCGGTGCCGGCCAGCTGTGCGCCGCGGAAGTTGATGTAGATGGTGCGCGCCGCACCGGCACGGCTGTGCAGCTTGAAGGTCTGGTCCAGCGGCGCCAGCGTGCCGCCAAGCAGGCCCGACGCCGGTGCCGCACCCGCGGCGGCCGTTGCGCCGTTGGCGCGGCGTGGCTCGGCCGCGCTCGGCGCCAGCGGTGCATCCAGTTCCTCTTCCACCAGCAGCCGGCCGCGCTGGTCGACCTTCAAGCGGCGATCGCGCAACAGCAGCGCGCGCAGCTCGTCGGGCGACTTGCCGTACCAATCGGCCACGTCCTTCAGCCGCGCGCCCAGCGCCTCGACCGCGCGTTGGCCGTGCGCGCGGCGCTCGTTCAGCTGCAGCTGCGGAAATGCGCGTTTGGGCGGATGCGCGCGCGGCACGCGCGGCGCGCTTGCCGCGGCGCTGCCTGGCGGCGCCGGCACCGATACTTGGGCCGAAACCCACGCCGGCAGCAACGCCGCCGCCAGCACGAAGGAATGCAGGATGTGTCTCATCAATGGGAGCCGGCGTTGCGCCGTGTCAATCGAGCGAGGCGCGACTCTAGCCAGGGCTGGCGCACGCCCTGTAATCAATCGTGAGCGCCGTCACTGCCGACACACACGCACGGCACTCGGCGTGAACTGTGGCCGCTGCCGGCGGCGCGGCGCGACCGTGCGATGAACCGCGCCACCCCGGCACGCCCGAGCGCGGCGCGCCAACTGATCGAGGTCACGGTCAAACCGCGCGCCCGCGCCAGCACGCTCACGTGCGGCGACGACGGCCGCTGGCTGGCGCAGCTCAAGGCCGCGCCGGTGGACGGCCAGGCCAACGCCGAACTGATCGCCCTGGTGGCAAAGCACTTCGGCTGCGCCAAGTCGGCGGTCCGCATCAAGAGCGGCGCCACCGCGCGGCGCAAGCTCGTTCAGATCGACACCAGCGGCTGAGAGTGCTGTGAAGCATTCCGCCGCATCCGCTCGAGCGCCCGAAATGGCGCCGCTCGTCGTTGCAAATGCTCGCCGTAGCCCGGGCTACGGCTGTGCTTTGCGCCTCGATCAACACCGTTTCGGACACCCGCTCGGGCGCGCCGGAATACTTCACAGACTCTGAGAGGGTGTAAACGAAATCAAATACGCGCGCGTTACTTGTCCACCTGGGTGAGCACGCGTGAGGCATTTGATGACGAAGCGAGTACCGGCCAAACAGCCTGGGCGCCCTGGGCGCAAACCGTCGCTGAACGCGCAGCACACGC
Source organism: uncultured Rubrivivax sp. (assembly GCA_937967345.1). Classification (GTDB taxonomy): domain Bacteria; phylum Pseudomonadota; class Gammaproteobacteria; order Burkholderiales; family Burkholderiaceae_C; genus Rubrivivax. The sequence goes on from CALBTN010000240.1 coordinate 19,627, forward strand.
AGGTCTTGCGCTCCATCGTTCGGCAGATGCCTCACTCGTCCCTGGACGAAGTAACCCGCGAGCTGGCTCGGCGCTCGGGCGTCAAGGTCAACCCCGTCACCGTGCGCAAGGCGCTGCGCGAGGCCGGCATCCAACGGCTCGAGCCCGTGCGTCGCAGCGGCGAACGTGCCGCTGCGCAGGGCGGTGCGCCTGCGCGCTACGGCTACGCGCACGCGCATCGGCGCAGCGACGGCATCAACGGCTTGAACACCGACCTCACCGATGCCGAGTGGGCGCTGGTGGCCGACCTGTTCGAACGCAACGGCCAGCGCGGCACGCCCCCGCGCTACGAGCGACGCCAGATCGTCAACGCCTGCTGCTACGTCGTGCGCGCCGGCTGCGCCTGGCGGCTGCTGCCCAAGTCGTTTCCGCCTTGGCAGGCGGTGTACATGTCGTTCAAGCGCTGGGCCGCCGCAGGCACGTTCGAGACCATGCACGACCGGCTGCGTCAACAGTGGCGCGAGCGGGTGGGCAAGGCCCCCGAGCCCACCGCCGCGATCATCGATGCGCAAAGCGTGCGCGGCACGGCCCAGGGCGGTGACAACGGCTTCGACGCGGGCAAGAAGGTCAAGGGCCGCAAGCGCCACCTCGTGGTGGACACCTTGGGGCTGCTGCTGGCCGTCACCGTCACCGCCGCCAGCGTGCAAGACCGTGACGCCGCGCCGGCCGTGGTGGCCAAGGCCTGCGCCAAGGTGCCCGGCCTGGCCAAGCTCTACACCGACAGCGCCTACGGCGGCCAGTGCGCGTTCGCCATCGAAAAGACCCATGGCATCAGCGTAGAGGTGGTGCGCCACCCTGGTAATCGGGCCACGGGCACTTGGCAGGATCCGCAGCAGCCACTGTGGCCCGAGGTCGTCGCCAAAGGCTTCGTCGTGCAGGCCAAGCGCTGGGTCGTCGAGCGCACTCATGCTTGGAACGATCGCGCGCGACGCCTCACCATTCACAGCGACCGCTCCAACTGGGCCCCCGTGGCCTGGGTCTGGCTGACCGAAGCGCGTATGCTCGCAAC
>CALBTN010000241.1 GCA_937967345.1 uncultured Rubrivivax sp.
GTGCACAGGATCGGCACCGGCACGACCTCGCCCTTGGGCATCACGCGCTGCACGTTGTCGATCCACACCGGGATCAGCTGCACGCCGGGAAAGGCTTCGGCCAGGTGGTACAGCCCGCTCTTGAACGGCTGCGGCTCGCCCTTGTTGCTGCGCGTGCCCTCGGGAAAGATCACCAGCGAATCACCCTGCTGCAGCGCGGCCGCCAGCGGCTCGAGCGGGTCCTGGTCGTCGCTGCGCTGGCGCTCGACGTACACCGCGTTGAACACCTCGCGCGTCAGCCAGTGCTTGAAGCACCCGGTGGTCCAGTAGTCGCGCGCCGCGATCGGCCGGGTGCGCACGCGCAGGTCTTCGGGCAGCGCGGCCCAGATCAGCACCCAGTCGAAGTGGCTCTGGTGGTTGGCGAAGTAGATGCGCTGCAGCGCCTGCGGCGGGCAGCCCTTCCAGTGCCCCTGCGCGCCAGTGATCAGCCGTGCCGCGAACGACACCAGCGCCGCCATCGCCTTGGCCGCGATCGTCATGCCGCGGCGCTACCCGGGCCATGCCAGCGCAGCCGTGCTGGCCCGCGCATCGTCGCGGCACGCTGCGCGGCGGGCGCAGACCTCGGCGCGATGCGGTGCAGCTGCAATCAGCGGCCGGCGCTGGCGGTGAACGAGGCCGTGCCCGGCATTGCCGCGCCCAGCCCCTGGTTCAGCGCGAAGCCGTACCGCACCGGGGCGGTTGTCGAAGCAGCGATCGTCTTGCGCATGGCTGGGGCCGCGGCGCTCAGTGGCGGAAATGGCGCGTGCCGGTGAACACCATCGCGATGCCGCGCTCGTCGGCCGCCGCGATGACCTCGTCGTCGCGCATCGAGCCGCCGGGCTGGATGACGCAGGCCGCGCCTTCGTCGATGACCACGTCCAGCCCGTCGCGGAACGGGAAGAAAGCGTCGCTGGCCACCGCCGATGCGGCCAGCGACAGCCCGGCGTTGCCGGCCTTGATGCGCGCGATGCGCGCCGAGTCGATGCGGCTCATCTGCCCGGCGCCCACGCCCAGCGTCATGCCGCCGCCGCAAAAGACGATGGCGTTGCTCTTGACGAACTTGGCCACCTTCCAGGCGAACAGCAGGTCGTCCATCTGCTGCGCGGTGGGTGCCAGCTGGGTCACGACGCGCAATTCGGCGCGCGCCACGTTCTTCAGGTCGGGGGTCTGCAGCAGCATGCCGCCGCCGACGCGCTTGAAGTCCAGCGTGTTGGCCGCCTCGCCCAGCGGCACTTGCAGCACGCGCAGGTTGTGCTTGGCGGCGAACAGCGCGCGCGCGCCGTCGTCGAAGCCCGGTGCGATCAGCACCTCGACGAACTGCTTGTGCTCGCTGATGCGCCGCGCGGTGGCTTCGTCGACCGGCCGGTTGAAGGCCAGGATGCCGCCGAAGGCCGAGGTCGGGTCGGTGCGCCAGGCCTTGTCGTAGGCCTCGGCCAGCGTGGCGCCCACGGCCACGCCGCAGGGGTTGGCGTGTTTGACGATCGTGCACGCCGGTGCATCGAAGCTCTTCACGCACTCCCAGGCCGCGTCGGCATCGGCGATGTTGTTGTAGCTGAGCTCCTTGCCCTGCGCTTGAGCCCAGCGCGCGAGCAGGCCCGCCCCGGGCGTGCCTTCGCGGTAGAAAGCCGCGGCCTGGTGCGGGTTCTCGCCGTAGCGCATGTCCTGCGTCTTCGCCAGCTGCAGCGTGTAGACCGCCGGGAAAGGATCGCGCGCCGGCACGGCCGCCACCTGCTGCTCGGCGCCGGGCTGCAGCGCGCCAAGGTAGTTGGCGATCATGCCGTCGTAGGCGGCGGTGTGGGCGTAGACCTTCTTCGCCAGGTTGAAGCGGGTGTCGCGCGCGATGCCGCCGTCCTTCAGCTCGGCCAGCACGCGCGCGTAGTCGGCCGGGTCGATCAGCACCGCCACGTCGGCCCAGTTCTTGGCCGCAGCGCGCAGCATCGCCGGGCCGCCGATGTCGATGTTCTCGATCGCCTCTTCCAGCGTGCAGTCGGGCCGCGCGGTGGCCTGGGCGAACGGATACAGGTTGACCACCAGCAGGTCGATGGTGGCGATGCCGTGCTCGCGCAGCGCCGCCATGTGCGCCGGCAGCTCGCGCCGCGCCAGCAACCCGGCGTGGATGCGCGGGTGCAGCGTCTTGACGCGCCCGTCGAGCATCTCCGGCAGGCCGGTGACCTCGGCCACCTCGGTGACTTCCACGCCGGCCTCGCCCAGCAGCTTGGCGGTGCCGCCGGTGGACAGCAAACGCAGGCCCAGACTGGACAGCGCGCGCGCGAAATCGACGATGCCGGTCTTGTCGGAAACGGAAAGCAGGGCGGTCAGTTTGGGCAGTTCGGCCATGGGGGTGTCACTTGCTCAGCTTGTGATCGAGCAGCTTGCGCCGCAGCGTGTTGCGGTTGATGCCCAGCCACTGCGCGGCCTTGCTCTGGTTGCCGTCGGCGTGCTGCATCACGACCTCGAGCAGCGGCTTTTCCACCGCCTGCACCACCATGTCGTACACCGAATGCGGCTCGGCGCCGCGCAGGTCCTTGAAGTACTGCTCCAGGCTGGCGCGCACGCACGCCTCGATGTGGGTCTTGCTCATTCGGCGCTCATGCCGCGTGCAGCGCCAGCGCGTCGTTGGCGGCCGGCTGCGGCAGCAGCGCATGGCGCTCGGCCAGACGGTCGAAATAGTCGCCGAGCGCGCGCAGCTGCGCCGCGCCGTCGTCCAGCGCATTCATCGCGGCGCGGAAAGCTTCGCCGCCGGGCAGCGCGCGCACCGCCCAGCCGATGTGCTTGCGCGCGGTGCGCACGCCCAGGCCCTCGCCGTACAGCGCGTAGTGCTCGTGCAGGTGCTCGATCAACCAGCGCCGCACCTCGTGCGTGGGCGGTGGCGGTGCCGGCTCGGCGTGGGCAAGGAAGTGCGCGATCTCGCCGAAGATCCACGGCCGGCCCTGCGCCGCGCGGCCGATCATCAGCGCGTCGCAGCCGGTGTGCTGCAGCACGCGCCGCGCCTTGGCCGGCGAATCGATGTCGCCGTTGGCCACCACCGGGATGCGCAACGCCGCCTTCACCGCGGCCACCGTGTCGTACTCGGCCTCGCCCTTGTAGCCCTGCTCGCGGGTGCGCCCGTGCACCACGATCATCGCCACGCCGCCGGCTTCGGCGGCACGCGCGATGCGCAGCGCGTTGCGTTCGTGCGCGCACCAGCCGGTGCGCACCTTCAGCGTCACC
>CALBTN010000242.1 GCA_937967345.1 uncultured Rubrivivax sp.
GCGGCGGCGGCGGCGCTTGCCGCCTGCGCCGCGGCGCTGCCTTTCGCCGACCACGTCGCCGCGCTGCATGGTCGGCTTGCGGTGCAGATCGATGCCGGGCCCGAGCGGCCGGCGCAGTCGATCAGCGCCAGCTTCGATCTGCTTGGCGACGCCCGGCGCGGTGAACTGCACCTGAGCACCCCGCTGGGAACCACGCTGGCCGCCGCTTTCTGGGGGCCGGGTGAAGCCCGGTGGGTCACGCCCCACGGCGAGCAGCGCTTCGACGACCTGGATGCGCTGTCGTTGCATGCGTTCGGCGAGACGCTGCCACTGCGAGCGCTGCCCGACTGGCTGCGCGGACGGCCGTGGGCCGGCGCGGCCGAGCCGGCGCGGCCGTTGCCTGATGGCCCCGGTTTCGAACAATCGGGTTGGGCCGTCGACCTGGCCGGCTTTGGCAGCGGGCAGCTGCTGGCCAAGCGTGCCGCACCGCCCACGCGGCTGCGCGTGCAGCTCGATCCGCGATGAGCCTGAGCGCGCTGTACGACGTGCCGGCGCCGGCCAAGCTGAACCGGTTCTTGCATGTGATCGGGCGGCGCGCCGACGGCTACCACCTGCTGCAGTCAGTCTTCGTGCTGATCGACTGGTGCGACCGGCTGCACTTCGAGCTGCGCGGCGACGGCGTGCTCGCGCGGCACGACCTCGGCGCGGCCTTGCCCGCCGACGACCTGTGCCTGCGCGCGGCGCGCTCGCTGCAGCGGCAGTCGGGCACTGCGCTCGGCGCCGACATTTCGCTGGACAAGCGGCTGCCCTGGGGCGCGGGTCTGGGCGGCGGCAGTTCCGACGCCGCAAGCACGCTGCTCGCGCTGAACCGGCTGTGGCGGCTGAACTGGTCGCGCGCGCGGCTGTCGAGCCTGGCGGCCAGCCTCGGTGCCGACGTGCCGTTCTTCGTCGGTGGCGACAACGCCTTCGTCGAGGGCATCGGCGACAAGCTCACGCCGGTGGCGCTGCCGGTGCAGTGCTACGCCGTGGTCAAACCCGCCGCGGCGATCGCCACCGCCGACATCTTCGGCAGCCCCGATCTGGTGCGCGACACCGGCGCTGTTATACTTGCCGGCTCTTTTGCGAGCGCGGTGCTGGCCGATGACTTCGGACGCAACGACCTGCAGGCGGTGGCCGAGGCGCGTTGCCCCGAAGTGCGCAAGGTGGCAAAGTGGCTGCACAGCCAGTTCGGCAACAGCCGGATGACAGGGTCGGGCAGCGCGGTGTTTGCAAGAGTCGGTACGCACGAACGATCTTCGGCGGCGTGGCCGGTGCGCGCGGCGCCCGGCACCTGGATCGCTCGGATGTGCCGCAGCCTGGACCATCACCCGCTTCGGGACTGGGCCGACTGAGACGGTTCTTTCAAGGGCGTGGCTGCCAAGCCGCGTCCGGTGTAGGGGAGTAGCCAAGCTGGTCAAGGCATCGGATTTTGATTCCGACATGCGAGGGTTCGAATCCTTCCTCCCCTGCCAAAGCCATGCGCCGCACGCCGGCCACTGATCACGAGAAAGTCCAAGGTGCTGTTCAACACCGTGCTGTTCACCGGCAACGCCAATCCGGCGTTGGCCCGCGAGATCGCGTCGCAACTGGGTGTGGAACTGGGCCGGGCGCTGGTCGGGCGCTTCTCCGACGGCGAGGTGCGCATCGAGGTGCAGCAAAACGTGCGCGCACGCGACATCTTCGTGATCCAGTCGACCTGCGCGCCGACCAACGAGAACCTGATGGAGCTGTGCATCATGGTCGATGCGCTCAAGCGCGCCAGCGCTCGGCGCATCACCGCGGTGGTGCCGTACTTCGGCTACGCGCGCCAAGACCGCCGGCCGCGCTCCACCCGGGTGCCGATCAGCGCGAAGGTGGTCGCCAACATGCTGCAAACCGTCGGCGTCGAGCGGCTGCTGACGATGGACCTGCACGCCGACCAGATCCAGGGCTTCTTCGACATCCCGGTGGACAACATCTATGCCTCGCCGGTGCTGCTGTCGGACTTGAAGACCAAGAACTACCCGAACCTGGTGGTGGTCTCGCCCGACGTCGGCGGCGTGGTGCGCGCGCGCGCGCTGGCCAAGCAGCTGGGCTGCGAGCTGGCGATCATCGACAAGCGCCGCGCCAGCCCGAACGAATCCGAGGTGATGCACGTCATCGGTGACATCGACGGCCGGCACTGCGTGATCATGGACGACATGATCGACACCGCGGGCACGCTGGTGGCTGCGGCCGAGGTCCTCAAGCAGCGCGGCGCGAGGCGCGTCTTCGCCTACTGCACGCATCCGGTGTTCTCGGGGCCCGCGATGCAGCGCATCCGCGACTCGCAGATGGACGAAGTCGTTGTCACCAACACCATTCCGCTGCAGGACGACGCCAAGGCCTGCGCCAACGTGCGCCAGCTGTCGGTGGCCTTTCTCTTCGCTGAAACCATCCGCCGCATCAGCGACGGCGAGTCGGTGACCTCGCTGTTCGCCGAGCAGAACAGCAATTTCTAGGCATTGAAGCGGGCTCCTTGCGGAGCCTTTCCGAGGTGGCGGGCTGTCGGCCCGCCTTGTTTGGGCGCCTGGTCGCGGGCGCCCGTTTTTGGAGTGAAGCAATGAAGTTCGTCGCATTCGAGCGTACGCAGCAGGGGACCGGAGCGAGCCGCCGCCTGCGCGCTGCGGGCAAGGTGCCCGGCATCGTCTATGGCGCCGGCACGCCGGCCATGATCGAGCTGGACCACAACGCGCTGTTCCACGCGCTGAAGAAGGAGGCCTTCCACTCGTCGATCCTCGAGATGGAGCTGTCGGGCAACGTGCACAAGGTGCTGCTGCGCGACCACCAGATGCACCCGTGGAAGCAGATCATCCTGCACGTCGACTTCCAGCGCATCGACGAGACCACCCGTCTGCACAAGAAGGTGCCGCTGCACTTCGTCAACGAGGAGAACTCGGTGGCGGTGAAGACCGACAAGTGCCTGGTCAATCGCGTGCAGACCGAGTTGGCGGTGGAATGCCTGGCGTCGCAGCTGCCCGAGTTCATCACCATCGACCTGGGCGAGCTGGTCAAGGGCCAGTCGATCCACGTCAGCGAGCTGAAGCTTCCGGCCGGCATCAAGGCCGTGCGCCATGGCTCGCTCGACCCGGTGATCGTCTCGGCCAACCCGCCGCGCGAGGAAGAAGAAGCCCCGGCAGCGGCGCCGGTGGTGGCGGCAGCGCCCGCGCCGAACAAGGGCAAGAAGAGCGAGAAGCAGAACAAGAAGTAGGCCTGCGCCAAAGCCCGGCGCGCTCGCATCGGGGCCCCGCTTCGGCGGGGCCTTGTCATGTGGGGGGGCCTAGAATGGCTTCGATTCGAGCACTCCTGGACTGCGCATGATTCGCCTGCTGGTCGGCTTGGGAAACCCGGGGCCGCAGTACGAAGCCACACGGCACAACGCGGGCTTTTGGTGGCTGGACGCCGCGGCGCGCAAGCTCGGTGCCACGCTGACGCCGCAGCGCAGCTGGTTCGGCCTGGCGGCCAAGGCAAGCACGGCGGCCGGCCCGGTGTGGCTGCTGCAGCCGATGACCTACATGAACCTGTCGGGCAAGGCCGTCGCGGCGCTGGCGCGCTTTCACAAGATCGCGCCGCAGGAGATCCTGGTCGCGCACGACGAGCTCGACCTGCAGCCCGGCCAGGCCAAGATCAAGTGCGGCGGCGGCCACGCCGGACACAACGGCTTGCGCGACATCCACGCGCAGCTCGGCTCGGCCGACTACTGGCGCTTGCGGCTGGGCATCGGTCATCCCGGCGTGAAGGCCGAGGTGGTCGACTACGTGTTGCGCAAGCCACCGGCCGACCAGCGCGACCTGATCGAGCAGACCATCGAGCGTTCGGTACAGTCGCTGGACTGGTTGTTGGCGGGAGAGATGGAGCGCGCGATGATGAAAGTGCATGCCAAGCCGCCGCGGCCGCAGGCCGATGCGGCTACGGCCGCGGCGACGCCGGCCAACCCATGAAGCGCGCCGCTTCGATGCCGCGCATGTTGCTGCCGGTGCTGCTGCCAACCCTGATGGCGGCGATGCTGCAACCGGTGCAGGCCGCGCCGCCGCAGACGGTCTACCGCTGCGGGCCCGACGGCCGGGTCTACTCGCAAGCGCCCTGCGCCGACGGCAAGCCGCTGTCGGTGGAAGACCCGCGCTCGGCCAGCCAGCAGCGCGCGGCGCGCGAGGTCGCGGCGCGCGATGCCGAGCAGGCCAAGCAGCTGGCCGATGAGCGCCGCCAGCGCGAGCAGGCTGCGCAGGGCCAGGCCGCGGCCGGGTTCAAGACGGCACCGACACCGCCAAGCGCCGGTCCGGATGCCGGCGCCGATGCCGCCAAAGGCGCCACCGCCGGCCCGCGCAAGCCGAAGTCCAAGGCTCGCGCCGCACCCGCTGCCGACCCGCGGATGAGCCCGCCGATGCGCGTGCCCACCGCGGCCAGCGCGCCGCGCTGATCAGCTTTCGGCGGCCGCTTGCGGCTCGGTCAGCTGCTGGTACTTGGCCAGCAGCTGCTCGCGGCTTTCCTGAAAGTCGGGGTGCACCGGGATGCACGCCACCGGGCACAGCTGTACGCACTGCGGCTCGTCGAAGTGGCCGACGCATTCGGTGCAGCGGTGCGGGTCGATCTGGTAGAACTCGGCGCCCATGCTGATCGCCTGGTTTGGGCACACCGGCTCACATACATCGCAGTTGATGCAGTCGTCGGTGATCCACAGTGCCATGTCGGTTCAAGCCTCGGGCTCGCGCACGCGCTGGTCCAGCCGGCGCAGCACCGAGGGTGCCACGAACTTGGAGACATCACCGCCGAGCATGGCAATCTCGCGCACGAAGGTGCCGCTGACGAACTGGTGCTGGTCCGACGGCGTGAGGAACAGCGTTTCCACTTCGGGCATCAGCTGGCGGTTCATGCCGGCCATCTGGAACTCGTAATCGAAGTCGCTCATCGCGCGCAGGCCGCGCACCACCACGTGGCCGTTGACGCCGACGACGAAGTCGCTCAGCAGGCCGCGAAACGGCGCGACCTCGACGTTCGGGTACGGCGACGCGACCTCGGCGGCCATCGCCAACCGCTCGTCGATGTTGAACATCGTGCGCTTGTGATGCCCGACCGCCACCGCCAGGATCAGCCGATCGAACAGGTGCGCGGCGCGGCGCATCAGATCCTCGTGGCCCAGCGTGATCGGGTCGAAAGTGCCGGGGTAGACGGCGATGAGCGGTGTCTTGGCCTTCACGCGGTACTCCTGTGCACGCCGGCAGGTTCCGCCGCCGCGGCCAGTGTAGCCGTCGCGTCCGGCGCGGCGCGGCGCAGCAACTGGAAGTGCACGCTCGCGGCGCGGCCATGGCGGTGCAGCACCCACCCCGGCGGCAGCGCCGCCAGCGGCCGCGCGCCTTCGAGGTAAATCGTGCCATCGGCCTTGGCCAGGCGCAGTGCCAGCGGCAACGCGCGCTCGGCCAGATCCGAGCCGAAAGGCGGATCCAGCAGGATCAGGTCGAATGATCCGGCCGGCGCGCGCGCCATCCAGGCAAGCGCGTCGCTGCACTCGATGCGCGTGGCATCGGCCTGCAGGCGCTGGCGGCTCGAGCGCAGGCTGCGCGCGAGGTCGGGGTCGCGCTCCAGCAGCAGCACCTCGGCCGCGCCGCGCGAGGCGGCCTCGAAGCCCAGCGCGCCGCTGCCGGCGAAGGCGTCCAGGCAGCGCCAGCCGCTCAAGTCCTGCCCCAGCCAGTTGAACAGCGTCTCGCGCACGCGGTCGGGGGTCGGGCGCAGCCCCGGCTTGTCGGCCACCGGCAACTTGCTTCGTTTGAGGCGGCCGCCGACGATGCGCAACTCGTGCGGACGCGTCACAGCCGGACCGCTATGCCGTCGCGCGCCAGCAGGGCCTTGGCCTGGGCGATGGTGAACTCCCCGTAGTGGAAGATGCTGGCAGCCAGCACCGCATCGGCGCCGCCGATGCGGATGCCCTCGGACAGGTGTTCCAGCGTGCCGACGCCGCCGGAGGCGATCACCGGCACCGGCACCGCATCGCTCACCGCGCGCGTCAGGGCCAAGTCGAAGCCGGACTTGGTGCCGTCGCGGTCCATGCTGGTCAGCAAGATCTCGCCGGCGCCCATCGCGGCCATCTTGATGGCCCAGGCCACCGCATCCAGTCCGGTGTTGCGGCGCCCGCCGTGGGTGTAGACGTCCCAGCCGGCGAGCGGCCCGCTGAGCGGCCGGCCGTCTGGCGCACAGCGCGCCTTGGCGTCGATCGCCACGACGATGCACTGCGCGCCGTAGGTGTCGCTGGCGTCGCGGATCACCTGCGGGTCGGCCACCGCCGCCGAGTTGAAGCTGACCTTGTCGGCGCCGGCGTTGAGCAACCTGCGCACGTCGGCCACCGTGCGCACGCCGCCGCCGACGGTCAGCGGGATGAACACCTGCGCGGCCACCGCCTCGACGATGTGCAGCATCAGGTCGCGGCCATCGCTGGTGGCGGTGATGTCGAGGAAGGTCAGCTCGTCGGCGCCTTGCTCGTTGTAGCGCGCGGCGATCTCCACCGGGTCGCCGGCATCGCGCAGCCCGACGAAGTTGACGCCCTTGACGACCCGGCCACCGGTGACGTCCAGGCACGGAATGATGCGCTTGGCCAGCATCGCGCTCAGGCCGCGTCGGCCAGCGCGTCGGCACGCGCCTGGGCCGCAGCGAAGTCGAGCGAGCCGCTGTAGATGCTGCGCCCGCAGATCACGCCTTCGACGCCTTCGGCCTCGACCGCGCACAGTTGCTCGATGTCGCTCAGGTCGGACACGCCGCCCGAGGCGATGACCGGGATGCTCAGCGCGCGCGCCAACTTGACGGTGGCGTCGATGTTCACGCCGCTGAGCATGCCGTCGCGGCCGATGTCGGTGTAGATCACCCCCTCG
>CALBTN010000243.1 GCA_937967345.1 uncultured Rubrivivax sp.
TCCTTCAGCTCCTTCTCGAAGAACATGCGGCGCTGCTGCGCCTCGCTCACCGCCAGCTCCGAAGTCAGCCGGCGCAGTTCCTCGACATAGGCGTTGGCCATGTCGGCAGCGCGCTGCGGGTTCTTGTCGTCGACCTCGATGCTGATCAGCCCGTCCTTCTTGCCGATGGCGATGCGCGTGTTCTCGGCCAGCGCCTTGCGCGCCTCGAAGCGGTACTTCGACTCGTAGGCCTTCAACAGATCGAACTGGTCGATCAGCCGGTCGGTGGCCGACACGCTTTGCATCAGCGCGACGTACTGGTCGGCCGGGCTCTTGATGGCGCCGGCCGCCCCCGCCAGCCCAGCCAGCCCGCCCAGCGAAGCCAGCGCCGAGGCCAGCCCGCTTTGCTGCTGCTGCGGCGGCAGGAAGGTGGTGCGCGCGGTGTACACCGGCGTCATCACGAAGGCGATACCCAGCGCCGCCAGGCCCACGGCCAGCGAGCCCAGCAGCCACAGCTTCCAGTGCTCGACCAGCGGCAGCATCAGGTCGAGCAGGCTGACCGCGTCGTCGTCCTCGTAGCCTGGCCCGCTCACGGGCGCATGGTCGCCGGCGCTCATTCGGTCAAGGTCACGAACGCGGCCACGCCCAGGGCGAACTGCGCCAGGATCTGCGTCCAGTCCTTGGCGTGCTGCACGAAGGTGGTCTTGTCCAGCTCCTCGGGCACGAACAGCGTGTCGCCGGGCAGCGCGGCTTGCGTTTCGAAACTGCTGCGCAGCCCGCCGCCCCAGCCGGACTTCTGCAGGTTGCTGACCACCGTGCCGTTGGCGCGCAAGACGAAGGTGCTGCGCTCGTCGGCACCGCGCGTCGGCCCGCCGGCCAGATTCAGGTAGTCGGACAGCGTGCGGCCGTCCTCGCGCAGGTAGCTGCCGGCGTTGAAGACGCTGCCGAACACGCCCACGCTGCTCGGCACCGCGGGCACGAACAGGCGGTCGCCGTCTTCCAGCACCAGCTTGGGCAGCTCGCGGCTGTCGGGCGGCATCTGCAGCACGATGCGCCCGGTGGGCTTGATCAGGCGAAGTTTTTCGATCAGCCGCGTCGTCGCCGCGCTGCGCCCGGCCACCGCGGCGGCCTCGTCGGCGGTGGTGATGCGCTGCGTGGAACTGGCCAGCGAGATTTCGGTTTCCAGGTTGCGCAGCGCGCGCTCGTAGTTCTCCTGCTGCGATACGCGCACGCTCTCGCGCGTGAATTCGGTGCCGAAGACGAAGGCCATCGGCGCCAGGCCGCCGGCCGCGCGCAGCGCGTCGTCCAGCGTGCTGCTCGCGGGCAGGATGTAGTCGCCCGGGCGCAGCACCTCGCCTTCGACGCGCACGCGCTTGTTCTGCCGCTGCTGCGAGGTGGCCAGCGTCACGGCGTTGAAGGCGCGCAGCACGTCGCCGCTTTGCAGCTTGGTGGCGTCGGCCTGCGCCATCTCGATCTGCACCGCGCGCACGCTGGCGCGGTCGTCGACGCGTTCCAGCACCAGCCGCGTGGTGTCGGCCACCGCCGAGAAGCCGCCGGCCATGCGCAGCGCGTCGGCCATGGTCTCGCCGGGCTTGAGCTCGAAGATCGCCGCGCGGTTGACGCTGCCGATCACCGCCACCTGCGTGCCGATCGGCCCGACGTGCACCACATCGCCGGCCTGCACCATCAGGTCGGCACTGCGGTTGCCGGCAAGCAGCAGCTGGTACAGGTCCAGCTGCGACACGGTCTTGTTGGCGCGGCGCAGCTGGATGTCGCGAAAGCTGCCCGACGCCGACGGCCCGCCGGCCTGCACCAGCGCGTTGGCCATGGTCGACAGCGCGCTCACGGTGTACACCCCCGGCCGGTTGACGAAGCCGGTGACGAACACGCGCACGCCGCGCAGCTGGCCCAGCGCCACGCTGAGCTCGAAGTTGCGGAAGGTCTGCGCCACGCGCTTGCGGATCGCGTCGGGCAAGTCGGCATAGCGGATGCCCGACACCATCATCGAGCCCACGCGCGGCACGGTGATGCGCCCTGAGCGGTCGACGATCAGCCGCAGCTCGGCGTCGACCGACCCCCACACCGACAGCACCAGCTCGTCGCCGGGGGCGATCACGTAGTCGGGCGGCACCACCGGGCTGAAGTCGACCGCGCCGCGGTCGCCGTCTTGCAGCACCTCGTCCATCAGCTCGGCGCCCAGGCGGCGGATCGGCAGCACCTCGCCGGGGCGCAGGCTGTCGCGGCGCAGATCGAGTGCGGGGTTCGCCAGGCGGTTGACGTAGATCTCGAACTCGCTGGGCAGCGCCGGCCGGCGTTCCATGCGGCGCAGGGCCTGGTCGTCGCGCACGGTCGTGCGCGCACGGCGCTCGGCGGCAGCCCGCTCGTCCTGCGCCGAGCGCAGCGTGCGCGGTGCCATCGGGTCGAGTGCCGAAGTGCCCGGGTCGACCGCGGTCGCGCCGGGGTCGGCCGGCGTGGCCAGGCGCGAGCGGTCGATGTCGCTTTGCGCCTGCACCGCGCCGGCGCCAAGCATCAGCAAGGCCAGCAGGCCGGCGCGCAGCCAGGCCGGCAGTGACGAACCAAAAGAAGGCAAGTGTTCGCGGATGGAATGCATGCGAAAGGGCCTCAGGCCTCGAGCCCGGGTGGGGTGCGCGCCGGCAAGAACACGGCGCGAAGCAAGTGGCGGCGGCGCTACCGGGTTGCCCGGCCGGCCAGCCGAAGGCGCGCATTCTAGCGGCGCGGCGCCGCCGCACCCGGGGCCTAGAATTCGCCGATGTTGATCCTGGTCGTGGCGTTTGCCGTGTCGCTCGTGGTCACGTTGATCACGGTGCGCTCGGACAAGGCCCACGCGCACCTGTCGCACGACCACGATCTGTCGGGCCCGCAGAAGTTTCATGCGACGCCGGTGCCGCGCATCGGCGGCTTCGGGATCCTGGCCGGCAGCGTCGCCGGCACCGCCGCGGTGTGGGTGCAGGACGCCCCGTCGGGCCAGCAGGCACTGCTGCTGCTGGCTTGCGGTCTGCCGGCGCTGCTCGCCGGCCTGGCCGAGGACCTGACCAAGAAGGTCAGCCCGTCGCGCCGCCTGCTGGCCACCTCGTTGTCGGCGCTGCTGGCGGTGTGGCTGCTCGATGCGGCCATCCGCCGTACCGCGATCCCGGGGCTGGACTGGGTCGTGAGCTTTCCCGTCGGCGCCGCGCTGGTCACCACCTTCGCCGTGGCTGGCGTGGCCAACTCGATCAACATCATCGACGGCTTCAACGGCCTGGCGTCGATGTGCTGCGTGCTGATCTTGCTGTGCCTGGCCTATGTGGGTTTTCAGGTTGATGACCTGATGGTGACCTGGCTGGCGCTGGCCGGCGCCGGTGCGCTGCTCGGGTTCTTCGTCTGGAACTTCCCGGCCGGGCTGATCTTCCTGGGCGACGGCGGCGCCTATTTCATGGGCTTCTATCTGGCCGAGGTCGCGATCCTGCTGCTGGTGCGCAACCCGACGGTGTCGCCGATGTTCCCGCTGCTGCTGTGCATCTACCCGGTGTTCGAGACCGTGTTCTCGATCTACCGCCGCCGCTTCCTGCGCGCGGTGCCGCCGAGCATGCCCGACGGCATCCACCTGCATTCGCTGATCTACCGCCGCGTGATGCGCTGGGCGGTGGGCAACCGCAGCGCCAAGGTGCTGACGCGGCGCAACTCGATGACCTCGCCGTACCTGTGGCTGCTGTGCATGTGCGCGGCGATCCCGGCGACCCTGTTCTGGGACAACACCGCGGTGCTGTCGCTGCTGATCGTGCTGTTCGGCTTCAGCTACGTGGTGTTGTATTGGCGCATCGTGCGCTTTCGTTCTCCGCGCTGGATGGTATTCAGACGCTGACAGCGCGGGGTGCGCATCGGGGATAATCCCTAGCACATGAGCGAAACCACCCCCGTAGACACCGCCCCGACGCTGTTCAGCACCCTTCCACTCGACGCCAAGCTGCTGCGCGCGGTCGCAGACCAAGGCTACGCGTCGATGACCCCGATCCAGGCCAAGGCGATCCCGATCGTGCTTTCGGGCCGCGACGTGATGGGCGCGGCCCAGACCGGCACCGGCAAGACGGCCGCGTTCTCGATCCCGCTGTTGCAGAAGATGCTCAAGCACGAGAACGCCAGCATGTCGCCGGCGCGCCACCCGGTGCGCGCGCTGGTGCTGGCGCCCACGCGCGAGCTGGCCGACCAGGTCGCGGCCAACGTGCTGGCCTACGCCAAGCACACCCAGCTGCGCACCGCAGTCGTCTTCGGCGGCATCGACATGAAGCCGCAGACGCTGCAGCTCAAGGGCGGGGTCGAGATCCTGGTGGCCACGCCCGGGCGGCTGCTCGACCACATCGAGGCCAAGAACTGCGTGCTCAACCAGGTCGAGTACGTGGTGCTCGACGAAGCCGACCGCATGCTCGACATCGGCTTCCTGCCCGACCTGCAGCGCATCCTGTCGTATCTGCCCAAGCAGCGCCAGACGCTGTTGTTCTCGGCCACCTTCTCGCCCGAAATCCGCCGCCTGTCGCAAAGCTACCTGCAAGACCCGGTGACGGTGGAGGTGGCGCGGCCCAACGCCACCGCGTCCACCGTCGAGCAGCATTTCTACAGCGTCGCCGACGACGACAAGCGCCGCGCGGTGCGCCAGGTGTTGCGCGAGCGCGAGCTGAGCCAGGCGCTGGTGTTCGTCAACAGCAAGCTGGGCTGCGCGCGGCTGGCGCGGGCCTTCGAGCGCGACGGGCTGAAGACCAACGCGCTGCACGGCGACAAGTCGCAAGATGAACGGCTGAAGGCGCTGGACGCCTTCAAGCGCGGCGAGGTCGACGTGCTGGTGGCCACCGACGTGGCCGCGCGCGGCCTGGACATCGCCGACCTGCCGGCGGTGTTCAACTTCGACGTGCCCTTCAACGCCGAGGACTACGTGCACCGCATCGGCCGCACCGGCCGCGCCGGGGCATCGGGGCTGGCGGTGACGCTGGTGGCGCGCGACGACATGCGCCAGGTCGGCGAGATCGAAAAGCTGATCAAGAAGAAGATCGAGATCGAGGCCTTCGATCTGGACGACGAGCGGCCGCGCCGGCCGCGGCGCCGCGACGACGACGAGCCGCGCAGCACCGGGCCGCGCACGCCGTGGCGCGCGGCGGCTGCGCCGATGGCGCGCAGCAGCGATCCGTTCTTCGACCGGCCCTACGAGCCCAGCGGCAGCGGCACGCCCGCCTGGGAGTCGGCCAAGAGCGCGGCCGAGCCGGCGCTGCGCCCGCTGTCGGCCAACATCCGCAGCAAACGAAAGACCGCCGCGCTGCTTGGCGGCTGAAGCGCCGGTGCTGGCCTTCGGCGTGCGCCGCAGCGCGCAGCCTCAAGCCGCGAGGAAGGCGAAAACCGCGGGTACGCGCTCGGGCATGGCCTGCGGCTGGCGGCGCCAGCCGGCAACGGGCTCGCTGCGCGTCCAGCCGTCGGGCTGGCCCAGGCCGCAGCTCACCGCCACGCGCGTGTCGGCGTCCAGCGTGTCGAGCAGCGAACGCAGCAACGCCGCGTTGCGGTACGGCGTTTCGATCAGCAGCTGGGTCTGGCCGCTGCGCCGTGACAGCGACTGCAGTTCCTTGAGCCGCGACGCGCGCTGCGCCGCGTCCTGCGGCAGGTAGCCGACAAAGGCGAAGCTCTGCCCGTTCAGCCCGCTGGCCGCCAGCGCCAGCAGCAGCGAGCTGGCGCCGGGCAGCGGCTGCACCGGGATGCCCAGTGCGTGCGCCGCCGCCACGGCTGCGGCGCCCGGGTCGGCCACCGCCGGCAGGCCGGCCTCGCTGATTAGCCCGACGCTGTTGCCGGCCAGTGCCGGGCCCAGCAGTTCGCGCCACGGCACCGTGCCTGCGGTGGCGCGGCCCTTGGGCGGACGCGGCAGCTCGCGGATGTCGATGCTTTGCAGCGGCTGCGCCAGCGCTTGCACCGCGTGCACCCGCTTGAGAAAAGCGCGTGTACTGCGCGCGTCCTCGGCCAGCCAGTGCGCGATGCCGGCGGCGATCTGCAGCACGCCGAGCGGGATCTGCTCGCGGATGTCGACCGGCGCGGTGCCCAGATCGAGCGTGTTGGGCACCAGCAGCAGCCGGCCGCGGCTCATTGCGGCGACGGCGCCTTGGCGGCGGCGAGCAGCGGGTCGATGCCGGCGCGGCGCAGCAACTCGGCGGTGCGGATCAGCGGCAGCCCGATCAGCGCGGTCGGGTCGTCGGACTCGATCGCGCTGAGCAGCGTGATGCCCAGGCCTTCGGACTTGGCGCTGCCGGCGCAGTCGTAGGGCTGCTCGGCTTGCAGGTAGTGCTCGATCTGGGGGTCGCTCAGGTCGCGAAAGCGGACCGTGACGCTGCACAGCGCGCTGTGCTCGAACGCAGGCTCGCCGCGCACGACCGACACCGCGGTGTGGAACAGCACCGTGCGGCCGCGCATCGCGCGCAACTGCTGCACCGCACGTTCGTGCGTGCCGGGCTTGCCCAGCGCCTGGCCATCGAAGTCGGCAACCTGGTCCGAGCCGATGACCACTGCGCCCGGGTGCTGCAGCGACACCGCGCGGGCCTTGGCCAGCGCGAGCCGCATGGCCAGTGCGCGCGGCGCCTCGCCCGGCCGTGCCGACTCGTCGACCGCAGGCGCCAGCACGTCGAATGGCAGGCGCAGCCGCGACAGCAAGTCGCGCCGGTAGCGCGAGGTCGAAGCCAGGATCAGCGTTGCAGCCGGGGTCATCGATCGATTGTCCCACCGTCGTTACACTGGTCCGATGAGTCCGCTTGATCCGCGCTGAAGCCATGGCCCGCACGCCCGAGTTCGACCCGCGGCGGCTCGATGTCGCCGCGTTCGCGAAGGCGGCGGCGCGCCTGGACGGCCAGTGGCCGCAGGCCGACATGCCGCGGCTGCAGCAAGACGCGGTTGCAACGTCGGCCAGCGAGCCGGCGGCGTGCGTGACCTGGGCGGTGCGCGGCGCCAGCAAGCCGGTAGCCGGTGCCGAGCCTGAACTGCGCCTGCACCTGCAGGCGCACACGCAGTTGGGGCTGTGCTGCCAGCGCTGCCTGCAGCCGGTGGCGGTGCCGCTGGACGTGCAGACCGCGTTGCGCTTCGTGCGCGGCGAGCAGCAGGCCGAGGCGCTGGACGAGCACAGCGACGAGGACGTGCTGGCGCTGAGCCCGACGCTGGACCTGCAGCGCCTGATCGAGGACGAACTGATCCTCGCGTTGCCGCTGGTACCGCGGCACGAGCGCTGCCCGCAGCCGTTGCCGATGTCGGCGGGCGAGGACGAGGTCGCCGCGTCGAGCGCACCGGAGCATGCGTTCGCCGGCTTGGCCGCTTTGCGGCGCGGCGGCGGCACAGACCAGGGCGAGCCTGGCTGAGGGCAGTCGCTGATATACTTAAAGGCTTTTGCGCGGCCGGGCGCCTGCCCCATGAATCACTGGCCGAGCGCTGAACGCGGGTGCGCCCGCAGGAGTTCAACACCATGGCAGTCCAGCAGAACAAGAAGTCGCCGTCCAAGCGCGGTATGCACCGCTCGCACAACGCGCTGGCGCAGCCTGGCATGGCCATCGAGCCCACCACCGGCGAGGTGCACCTGCGCCACCACATCAGCCCGACCGGTTTCTATCGCGGCCGCAAGGTGCTCAAGACCAAGGCCGACGCCTGAGCCAGGCGCCGCGCCACCGCGGTTGCGTCATCCGCAGCGGCCCGCCTTGCGCGCTGTTGCGCGTTGCTCTAACGTAGCCGCACGGTCCTGCTCGTTCGGGCCGCGCCGCACGACACCGAATCCGCGCCACGTCACCTCCCCACCGTGACACATCCCTCCGCTCTCGAACCGCTCGGCGCTGTCAGCATCGCGGTCGATTGCATGGGCGGGGACCACGGCCCGAGCGTCACGCTGCCGGCGTGCCACAGTTTCCTGCAACGCCATGCGGACGCCGAGCTGCTGCTGGTCGGCGCCGCGGCGGCATTGGCCACCGCGCGGGAGTGGCCGCGCTGCCGTCTGATCGAAGCCACCGAGGTGGTGGCGATGGACGATCCGGTCGAAGTCGCGCTGCGCCGCAAGAAGGATTCGTCGATGCGCGTAGCGATCACGCAGCTGCTCGCCGGCGACGCCGCCGCGGCACCAGCGCAGGCCTGCGTGTCGGCCGGCAACACCGGCGCGCTGATGGCGCTGGCGCGCTACATCCTGAAGACGCTGGACGGCATCGACCGCCCGGCGATCGCCACCGTGATGCCCAACCGCGTGGACGGCTACACCACGGTGCTCGATCTCGGCGCCAACGTCGATTGCACGGCCGAGCACCTGCTGCAGTTCGCGGTGCTGGGCAGTGCGCTGGTGGCGGCGGTCGAGGGCAAGGAAGAACCCAGCGTCGGCTTGCTCAACATCGGCGAGGAGGCGATCAAGGGCAGCGAGACCATCAAGCGTGCGGCCGAGCTGCTGCGCGCGGCGGCGGCCGAAGGCCACATCAACTTTCACGGCAACGTCGAGGGCAACGACATCTTCAACGGCAGCACCGACATCGTCGTTTGCGACGGCTTCGTCGGCAACGTGCTGCTGAAGGCGTCCGAAGGCTTGGCGACGATGCTGACCGAGTTCATCCGTCAGGAGTTCACGCGCACGGCCTACGCCAAGCTTGCGGCGCTGGTGGCGCTGCCGGTGCTCAAGCACTTCAAGAAGCGGGTGGATCCGCGCCGCTACAACGGCGCCGCGCTGCTGGGTTTGCGCGGGCTGGTGTTCAAGAGCCACGGCTCGGCCGACGCATTTGCTTTCGAGCACGCGCTCGGCCGGGCCTATGATGCCGCGCGCAACCGCCTGACCGACCGCGTGCGCGAGCGCATCGCGCTGAGCCGGGAGGCGCCCGCGCCATCCGCCACCGGCAACGCCCAAGCTGCATGAGCAAGCCCCGCTTTACCCGCATCGTTGGCACCGGCAGCCACCTGCCGCCGCGCCGGCTGACCAACGCCGACCTGGTGCAGCAGCTGGCGCAGCGCGGCATCGAGACCAGCGACGAATGGATCGTCGAGCGCACCGGCATTCGCGCGCGCCACTTCGTCGACGACGGCGTCAATGCCAGCGACCTGGCCGAGCAGGCCGCGCGCCATGCCCTGCAGGCGGCCGCTTGCAGCGCCGAGGATCTGGACCTGATCATCGTCGCGACCTCGACACCGGACATGGTGTTTCCGTCGACCGCGGCGATCGTGCAGCGAAAGCTCGGGGTGCATGGCTGCGCGGCATTCGATGTCCAGGCCGTGTGTTCCGGCTTCATCTACGCGCTGACCGTGGCCGACGCGATGATGCGCACCGGCACGGCGCGCACCGCGCTGGTGGTCGGCACCGAGGTGTTCTCGCGCATTCTCGACTTCAACGACCGCGGCACCTGCGTGCTGTTCGGCGACGGCGCCGGCGCGGTGGTGCTGCGCGCCGATGACGCGCCGGGCATCCTGGCTTCCGACCTGCATGCCGACGGCCGCCATGTCGACATCCTGTGCGTGCCGGGCACGGTGGCCGGCGGCGAGATCCTGGGCGACCCGCTGCTGCGCATGGACGGCCAGGCGGTATTCAAGCTCGCGGTCGGCGTGCTCGAGAGCACCGCGCGCACCGTGCTGGAAAAGGCCGAGCGCAGCGCCGAGCAGATCGACTGGCTGATCCCGCACCAGGCCAACATCCGGATCATGCAGGCCGCCGCGCGCCGGCTGAAGCTGCCGATGGACAAGCTCATCGTCACCGTCGATGCCCACGGCAACACCTCGGCCGCGTCGATTCCGCTGGCGCTGGACGTGGCGGTGCGCGACGGGCGCATCCGGCGCGGCCAAACGGTGCTGCTCGAAGGCGTGGGCGGCGGCTTCACCTGGGGTTCGGTGCTGTTCGACTTCTGACACTGCGAGGACCGCGCATGGCAGCGTTTGCATTCGTCTTTCCGGGCCAGGGCTCGCAGTCGGTGGGCATGCTCAACGGCTGGGGTGATCACCCGGCGGTGCGCGATACGCTGGCCGAAGCCTCGGCTGCGCTCGGCCAGGACCTGGGCGCGCTGATGCGCGATGGGCCGCAAGAGCAACTCGATCTGACCGCCAACACGCAGCCGGTGATGCTGTGCGCCGGCATCGCGTGCT
The DNA here is from genome assembly GCA_937967345.1 of uncultured Rubrivivax sp. Classification (GTDB taxonomy): domain Bacteria; phylum Pseudomonadota; class Gammaproteobacteria; order Burkholderiales; family Burkholderiaceae_C; genus Rubrivivax. The sequence goes on from CALBTN010000243.1 coordinate 10,084, forward strand.
ATCGCGCCTGGCGCGCCGAAGGCGGTGCCGAACCGGCGGCGGTGGCCGGACACTCGCTGGGCGAATACAGCGCGCTGGTTGCCGCGGGCGCGCTCGAGTTGGGTGATGCGCTGCGACTGGTGCGGTTTCGCGCCGAAGCCATGCAGCAGGCGGTGCCGGTCGGCGCCGGCGCGATGGCGGCAGTGCTCGCGCTCGAGCCGGCCCAGGTGGCCGAGGGCTGCGCCAAGGCCGCCGCCGAAAGCGGCGAGGTCGTGGCCGCCGCCAACTTCAACGACCCGCGCCAGACGGTGATCTCCGGCTCGGCGGCCGGAGTGGAGAAAGCGCGCGAGGTGCTCAAGGCCATGGGCGCCAAGCGCGTCGTGCAGTTGCCGGTGTCGGCGCCGTTTCACTGTCCGCTGATGAAGCCGGCGGCCGAGGCGCTGCGCGAGCGGCTGGCCGATGTGGCTTTCGCCGCGCCGCGCATCGCGCTTGTCAACAACGTCGACGTCGCGGTGCAGACCGAGCCCGCGGCGATCCGCGATGCGCTGTACCGGCAGGCCTTCGGCCCGGTGCGCTGGGTCGAGGTCGTGCAGGCACTGCGCGCGCGCGGCCTGGGCCACTTCATCGAATGCGGCCCCGGCAAGGTGCTGGCTGGCATGGTCAAGCGCATCGATGGCGAGCTGCAAGTCGCCAGCCTGTACGACCCGGCCAGTCTGGCCGAATGCAAGGAGTTGCTGTCATGAGCACCGAGGCGCAGGTTGCACTGGTCACCGGCGCCTCGCGCGGCATCGGCCGCGCCATCGCGTTGACGCTGGCGGCGCAGGGGTTCAAGGTGATTGGCACGGCCACCACCGAGGCCGGCGCGCAAGGCATCGGCCAGGCGCTGGCCGACTACGCCGGCTGCCGCGGCGCGTGCCTGGACGTCAACGATGCGGCGGCTGCCGAGGCGCTGGTCGATGCCATCGTCAAGGACCACGGCGCGCTGCACGTGCTGGTCAACAACGCCGGCATCACGCGCGACCAGCTGGCCATGCGCATGAAGGACGAGGACTGGGCGGCGGTGCTGGACACCAACCTCGGTGCGGTGTTTCGCCTCAGCCGCGCGGTGATGCGCGGCATGATGAAGCAGCGCTACGGCCGCATCATCAGCATCACCTCGGTGGTCGGCGTCACCGGCAACCCCGGCCAGGCCAACTACGCGGCGGCCAAGGCCGGCGTGGCCGGCATGACGCGCGCGCTGGCGCGCGAACTGGGCAGCCGCAACATCACCGTCAACTGCGTGGCGCCCGGTTTCATCGCCACCGACATGACCGAGGCGTTGCCCGAGGCACAGAAGGCCGCGCTGCTGCAGCAGGTGCCGTTGGCGCGGCTGGGCAGGCCCGAGGAAATCGCGCACGCGGTGGCGTTTCTGGCCTCGCCGCTGGCCGGCTACATCACCGGAACCGAATTGCACGTCAACGGCGGCATGTTCATGAACTGAGCGCACCGTGCGGGCGGCTGGCGGCTGCGCATGGGGCGCGCCGGTAGAATCGCCCGGTTTTTTCTGATTCCACAATCCCGGAGGAGCCATGAGCGATATCGAAGCGCGTGTCAAGAAGATCATTGCCGAACAACTCGGCGTGCCCGAGTCCGACGTCACCAACGCCAAGGCCTTCGTGGCCGACCTGGGCGCCGACTCGCTCGACACCGTGGAGCTGGTGATGGCGCTGGAAGACGAGTTCGGCATCGAGATCCCGGACGAAGAGGCCGAGAAGATCACCACGGTGCAGCTGGCGATCGACTACGCCACCAGCCACCAGAAGGCCTGAGCGCGAAGGTCTTGCCATGAGCCGTCGCCGCGTCGTCGTTACCGGTCTCGGGCTGGTCTGCCCGGTGGGCAACACCGTG
>CALBTN010000244.1 GCA_937967345.1 uncultured Rubrivivax sp.
ACACGCTCATCGTCAACGGCAAGCGCATCCGCCTGACCGCCGAGAAGGACCCGGCCGCGCTGAAGTGGGGCGAGCTGGGGGTGGACGTGGTGGTCGAAGCCACGGGGCTGTTCCTCGACGACGCCGGCGCGCGCAAGCATCTGGCGGCCGGCGCGAAGAAGGTGATCATGTCGGCGCCGAGCAAGGACGACACGCCGATGTTCGTCTACGGCGTCAACCACGCCAAGTACGCCGGCGAGGCGGTCATCAGCAACGCCAGCTGCACCACCAACTGCCTGGCGCCGGTGGCCAAGGTGCTGCACGACAACTGGGGCATCAAGCGCGGCCTGATGACCACGGTGCACGCCGCCACCGCCACGCAAAAGACGGTGGACGGCCCGAGCAACAAGGACTGGCGCGGCGGACGCGGCATCCTGGAAAACATCATCCCGAGCAGCACCGGCGCGGCCAAGGCGGTGGGACGCGTCATCCCCGAGCTGAACAAGAAGCTCACCGGCATGTCGTTTCGCGTGCCGACCTCCGACGTGTCGGTGGTCGACCTCACCGTCGAGCTGAGCAAGGAAGCCAGTTACGACGAGATCTGCGCGGCGATGAAGGCGGCCTCCGAAGGCGCCATGAAGGGCGTGCTCGGCTACACCAGCGACAAGGTGGTGGCGACCGACTTCCGCGGCGAAAGCCGCACCAGCGTGTTCGACGCCGACGCCGGCATCGCGCTGGACAAGACCTTCGTCAAGGTCGTCGCCTGGTACGACAACGAGTGGGGCTACTCGTGCAAGGTGCTGGAGATGGTGCGCGTGATGGCGCGCTGACGCCCCGGCGCACCGCAAGCGGCAGCACGCGCGGCATCGGGCAGCGGCCATGGGTACGGCGCAGCGGGCCTGGTCTTGCCGCGCCTGGCTGGCCGGCGCGCTGGCGTTGGGCCTGAGCGCGCCGCTGCAGGCGCAGGACAGCCGCTCGGCCAGCACCGATGCGCACAGCGCGCACGGCCTGATCGTGCGGCTGAAGCAAGCACCGGCGCACGACGCCAAGGGCACCCAGGACGCCGGCGGCGGCCACCGCGCGCTGGTGCGCCCGGGCGGCGGCTGGGGCGGCAGCCGCGAGGCTGCACGCTGGCAGCGCGTGCTCGGCGAGGCCGCGCTTTCGGGCCGCTCGGGCCGGCGCGAGCCGCGCTTGCAGCCGGTGGGGCGCGACCAGCAACTGCTGCAGTTCGACGCGCCGCTGTCGGCGGCCGAGGCGGCGCGGCTGCGCGACAAGCTGCTGGCCCGCCCCGAGGTCGATTGGGTCGAGCCCAACCTGCGCGAAAAGCCGCTGCAGGCCGCGCCCAGCGATCCGCTGTTCGACCAGCAGTGGTGGCTGCATCCGGTGTCGGGCAGCAACGCCAACGCGCTGCCGGCGCGGCTGCGCGGCGTCGCCGGCTTCCAAAGCGCGTGGCTGCTGGCCCACCCCGCGCCGGTGGTGGTGGCGGTGCTCGATACCGGCATCACCGAGCACCCCGATCTGGCCGGGCGCGTGCTCGGCGGCCACGACTTCGTCAGCGTGGTCGAGTACGCCAACGACGGCGACGGCCGCGACAGCGATGCCAGCGACCCCGGCGACCAGGTCAGCACCAGCGACCAGGCCAACCCGCTGTTCGCGCTGTGCCCGCTGGGGCGCAGCTCGTGGCACGGCACCATCGTCGCCGGCATGATCGCCGCGCGCGCCGACAACGGCATCGGCGGCGCCGGCATGCACCAGGGCGCGCAGATCGTGCCGGTACGCGTGGCCGGCAAGTGCGGCGCCGAGCTGCGCGACATCATCGACGGCATGCGCTGGGCTGCAGGGTTGGCGGTGGCTGGCGCGCCGCTCAACCCGAACCCGGCGCGCATCGTCAACATCAGCTTCGGCGGCAATGCGGCCTGCGGCCGCGCCTACCAGGATGCGGTGAACGAGCTGCGCACGCGGGGCGTGGTGGTCGTGGCCGCGGCCGGCAACGACGCCGCCGCGCCGTCGCGCCCGGCCAGCTGCGACGGCGTGGTCGGCGTGGCCGGGCTGAACCGCGACGGCTTCAAGACCAACTACTCCAACTTCGGCGCCGCGCTGCAGGCCAGCGGCATCGCCACCGTGGCCGGCGACGACGCCGACGGCGAGTGGGGCGAGGTGCTCGCCGACAGCGGCCTGGTCTCGCTGACCAACCACGGCAGCGCCGCGCCCGACGCGCCCGGCTACGCGCGGCTGTACGGCACCAGCTTCGCCGCGCCGCAGGTGGCCGGCGCGGTCGCGCACATGCTCAGCCTGAATCCGGCGCTGAGCCACGCCCAGATCGTGCAGGGCCTGCGCGCGAGCGCGCGGCCGCACGCGAGCTCACCCAAGATCGCCGAGTGCACGCCAGCCAATCCGGGGCGCTGCATCTGCACCACCGCGAGCTGCGGCGCCGGCATGCTCGATGCCGAACAGGCGCTGCGCTATGCGTCGATGCCCGACAGCTACGTGCCGCCGCCGCGCAGCGCCGCGGTGATCGACAACGCCGAGGTCGACGCCGCCCTGGCACGCGCGCCGCAGGACCGCGCCGCGCCCGACACGCAGCTGGCCGACAGCGGCGGCGGTGGCGGTGGCGGCGCGATGGGCGGGTTCTGGCTGCTGGCGCTGGCCACCGCCAGCCTGACGCTGCGCGTGCTGCGCCAGCCGGGTGCCGGCTGATCGCGTCTGGCGATCGAACGCACAGGAGTGCGTTGCCCCGACACCAAATTGATTCATCGCAGGGGACGCAGAGTTGGCGCACAGGAATACAAGGCTGATACAAGGCTGGCTTGACTCTGCGTGGCCTGTGCGTCCTGCGTTCCTCTGTGGTGAAGGCTGTTTGAATTCGGCCGCTTTGCGCCGCAGGCGGTGGTCGATCCTCCGGCCGGATCACGAACGCTTGCGATGGATCGATATAGCCGTGCCGGCCTGAGCGACAGTCAATTGGCCGCGCTTGCCGTCGCATCCGGCGTGACCGCTGCACCGGCCTCAGCCTCGTGCGGGACCAGAGTGTCGTTCGCCGGCGTGGAACTTGCCGGCGTCGTGACGATGCGCACCGCCTCGGGGTTCAACTGCGCGGCCAGCCGCTGCGGCTCGCGCTCGTTCTGGCTGGCCAGTCCGGCCAACGGCTGCAGCCAACCGCGCGCCAGCGCGAAGAAGGCCGCGTTGGCCAGCAGCAGCACCAGCACCAGCGCTCGCATCTGCGGCCGGCCTTCAGCCGTCAAGCCGGACGCACGCTGACCTCGCCGCCGACCAGCGCATGCAGCTGGCCGGCGCGCAGCCGCAGCGCGCCTTGCGCGTCGATGCCTTCGGCGATGCCCTCGGGGACCGCGGGGTCGGTGGTGTACACCTGCTGCCCGACCAGCAGGTCGCGCCGCCGGTAGCCGGCCAGAAACGGCGCCAGGCCGTCACGCTCGAAGCGTTTCAGCGCCACCGCCAGCGGCGCGGCCACGCGGCGCAGCGCCTCGGGCGGGTCGATGCCAGGGTGCAACTCGTGCAGGCAGGCGAAGCCGTTGTCCAGCGCCTGTTTGGGCGCCCTGGGCAGCACGTTCAGCCCGACGCCGGTCACCGCCATGCGGCGGCCGCCGACCGCCACAGTCTCGATCAGCACGCCACCGAGCTTGCGGCCGCGCCCCGGCGCGTCGAGCAACCAAAGGTCGTTCGGCCACTTCAGCCCGATGCGCGGCGGCTGCGCCGCCGTGGCCACCACGTCCAGCGCATCGGCCAGCGCCACGCCCACCGCCAGCGACAAACCCGACCACTGCGGCGGCTTCAGCGGCAGCGACAGCGAAAAGGTCAGCGCCGCACCCGCGCTGCCGTACCAGCTGCGGCCGAGGCGGCCGCGACCGGCGGTCTGCACCTCGGCCACCAGCAGGCAGGCGCGGGTGTCGTCGTCGCGCCGGCCGTGCGGCGTCGGCGGCTCGGGCGCAGTGTTGACCTCGAGCTCGCCGGGGGTGGTCACCGGGGCGTCGCGCCAGCCGCTGGAGCGCCGGGCGCGCTCGAGCAGTTGGGTGTTGGTCGAGTCGGTGCTGGCGACGATCTCGATGCTGATGCCCGGCAGCAGCGCATCGAGCTGCTGCCACAGCGCCTGCGCACCCCAGCGCGGGTGTTGCGGCGGAATCGTCGGCACCAGCATGGCGGGCAATGCGGCAGGCTCGGCGGCGCGCGCGCCGTCAGCGCCGCTTTGGTGCGAGCAGCGTGCCGCGGCAGTTGGCGCTGCCGCAGTAGCACGGGTACTCGCGCTTGAGCTTGGCCGTGTAGCGGCCCTCGACCACCAGCCCGTAGTCGTAGAGCAGTTCCTCGCCGCAGGCGATGTCGCGCAGCGCCTTGATGAACACGCGCCCGTCGCGCTCGTCGGCCTCGCAATTGGTGTCGCAGGCGTGGTTGATCCAGCGCGACGCGTTGCCGCCGACGTTGCCGTCGATGACCAGGCTGTCGTCGATGTGGAAGTAGAAGGTGTGGTTCGGCTGCGCCGGGTCGTGCGGATGGCGGCGCTGCGCCTCGGCCCAGGTGATGCGCTCGCCGACGTACTCGAAGATGGTGGCGCCGGCGGCGATCGGCGCGAGCGCGAACACGCCCTTGCCGTGCACGCCGCTGCGGCGCACCTGCACGCGCCGGCCCGAACGCCTGGGCAGCGGTGCGTCGGCTTGCGCGGTGGGCTTCATTGGGTACATTGATCTTGTGGGCGCGCGCGTGTGCGTGTGCGCGCGAGACGGCGGCGATTGTAGGCACGGCCCGCAGCCGCTTTCACCCAGGGAGCCACCAAACGGACATGAGCAAGACGGTCATCATTGCGGAAAAGCCCAGCGTGGCGCAGGACATCGTGCGCGCGCTCACCCCGGTGGCGGGCAAGTTCGAAAAGCACGCTGAGCACTTCGAGAACGACGCCTACGTCGTCACCTCGGCGGTGGGCCACCTGGTGGAGATCAAGGCGCCCGACGCGTACGAGGTCAAGCGCGGCAAGTGGAGC
>CALBTN010000245.1 GCA_937967345.1 uncultured Rubrivivax sp.
CTTGTAGTCGGCCGCGCCCAGGATCGGGTGGCCGGCGTTCGGCCCGAAGCGCGCACGATCGATCAGGCTTTGCGGATGCTCGATGCGAAAACCCACCGAGAACGGCTTGGCAGTCATCTGCACGCCGCGCCGCTGCAGCATCGCGAAGCTGTCGCGCGCGCTGTGGCCCAGCGCCAGCACCACGTGCTCGGCGTCGAGTTGCTCGCCGCTGGCCAGCACCAGGCCGCGCAGACGCCGAGTCGCAGGGCCCCCTCCCCGCGACGTGCCCTGCTCGATCCGAAGGTCGGTGACCTGCTGGCCGAAGCGCACCTCGCCGCCCAGCGCCTCGATCTCGGCGCGCATCTTCTCGACCATGCCCACCAGGCGGAAGGTGCCGATGTGCGGCTTGGCCACGAAGAGGATCTGCTCGGGCGCGCCGGCCTTGACGAACTCTTCCAGCACCTTGCGCGTCAGGAAGCGCGGGTCGCTGATCTGGCTGTACAGCTTGCCGTCGCTGAAGGTGCCGGCGCCGCCTTCGCCGAACTGCACGTTCGACTGCGGGTTCAGCACGCCGCGGCGCCACAGGCCCCAGGTGTCCTGCGTGCGTTCGCGCACCGCCTTGCCGCGCTCCAGCACGATCGGGCCCAGCCCCACCTGCGCCAGCACCAGCGCGGCGAAGATGCCGCAAGGGCCGAAGCCGACCACCACCGGGCGCGGCCGGCCCGAGGCGCGATAGTCCGCCGGTGCGCGGCCGAGCAAGCGGTAGGTGGTGTCCGGCGCCGGCCGAATCTGGCGGTCGTGCGCCAGCCTGGCCAGCAGCGCCGCCTCGTCGACGCCGTCGGCGAGCTGGCAGTCGACGGTGTAGCTCAACACCACCGCCGACTTCTTGCGCGCGTCCCAGGCGCGGCGGAAGACCTTCAGCTCGCGCAGTTGCGCGTCGGCCAGCCGCAGCCGCGCGAGCACGGCCTCGCGCAGCGCGTGCTCGCCGTGATCCAGCGGCAGGCGCAGTTCGGTCAGTCGCAGCATCGGGGCGTTCGCAGCGCGCTGCCGCGCGCGCTGCCGCAAGACCTAGGCGGCGCGGCTCAGCTGCCGCCCTTGCCCGCGCGCTTGCCCGGGTTCTTCTTGCTGCGCGTGTGGGTGCCGCGTTCCAGGCTGACACGCTGGCCGCGGCGCGTGGTCAGCGTCATTCCCTTGGGCGCCGGCGGGCGCGGGGTGGCCTTGCGGTCGGCTTCGGTGACGATCTTGTTGCCCATGTTTTCACTCCGGTGGTCTTGATGCAAAGGCGCGATTAGGCCACAGCCGGCGCAGCGAGCCGGCGCTGCGCCGACAACGCAGGGTGTTGCCGCGAGGCCGATGCCGCGTTCGCGCCGCGGCGCGAATGCGGCGCAGTACGCGGCGTGGTCGCCATAATCGCCCATGCTCGCGCAACGCACGCTGAAGTCGATCACCCGCGCCGTCGGCCTGGGCGTGCACAGCGGCCAGAAGGTCGAGCTCACGCTCAAGCCCGCGCCGCCCGACAGCGGCATCGTCTTTCGCCGCGTCGACCTGCCGGTGCCGGTGGACATCCCGGTGTCGGTGACGGCGGTCAGCGACACGCGCATGGCCACCACCATCTCTCCCGGCGGCCAGCCCGGTCAGCCGACGGTGCAGACCATCGAACACCTGCTGTCGGCCTGCGCCGGGCTGGGGCTGGACAACCTGGCGATCGACATCAGCGGCGAGGAAGTGCCGGTGCTCGACGGCTCGGCCGCGAGTTTCGTCTTTCTGCTGCAAAGCGCCGGCATCGTGCTGCAGGACGCGCCCAAGCGCTTCCTGCGCGTCAAGAAGCCGGTCGAGGTGCGCGAAGGCGAAGGCGCCACGCTGAAGTGGGCGCGGCTCGAGCCCTATCACGGCTACCGGCTGAGCTTCCAGATCGAGTTCAACCACCCGGCGGTCGACGAAACCGGTCAGGACGTGGTGTTCGACTTCAGCACCGGCCAGTACCAGCGCGACATCGCGCGGGCCCGCACCTTCGGCTTCACCAAGGACGTGGAGATGATGCGCTCGCGCGGCCTGGGCCTGGGCGGCAGCATGGACAACGTCATCGTCGTCGACGACAGCCGCGTGCTCAACGCCGAAGGCCTGCGCTACGGCGACGAGTTCGCCAAGCACAAGATCCTCGACGCCATCGGCGACCTGCACGTGCTGGGCCAGCCGCTGCTGGCGGCATACAGCGCCTATCGCAGCGGCCACGCGCTGAACAACAAGCTGCTGCGCGCGCTGCTGGCCGACCCCGACGCGCACGACACCGTCAGCTTCGACGACGCCAAGCAGGCGCCCAAGGGCTTTGCCGATCCGGTGCCGGCATGGTGATCTTCCGCCTGGTGTTCGGCGGCTTGCTGCTGGCCGCGCTGCTGTGCCTGGGCATGTACGTCGGCACCCAGCAGCGGGTGTGGCTGCAGCGCGGGCTGGTCGTGCTGAAGTGGACCGTGCTGGCCGGGCTGGGCTTCTTCGCGGTGGTGGCCCTGGAGCGGCTAACGCCGCTGCTTTGATGCCTCAGCGGCTGACGCCGCTCCTCTTCGGTTCGGCCTTTGGCGCTCAAAACAAACGCTCGGCGAAGAACTGCAGCGTGCGCCCGTGCGCCAGCGCGGCGCTGGCGGCGTGGTACGAGCCGCGCTCCCAGCAGTTGAAGCCGTGGTCGGCGGCGTCGTAGACGAAGATCTCGGCCGGCTTGCCGGCCATCGCGGCGCGCACCTTGGCCACCGCGCTGAGCGGGATGTTGGGGTCGCGCGCGCCGTAGTGGAACTGCATCGGGCAGGCGATCTTCGGCGCCAGGTCGAGCATGTCTTGGATGCCGCCGCCGTAGTAGGCGACCGCGGCGTCGACGCCGGAAGTGGCCGCGGCGACGAAGGCCTGGCGCCCGCCCATGCAGTAGCCGGCCGCGCCGACGCCGCGGCCCTGCACTTCGGGCCGTGCGCGCAGCGCCTGCACGCTGTCGGCCAAGTCGCGCTGCAGCGCCGCCTTGTCGGCGGCGGCCGACAGCGCGCGCCCGCGCTTGATGTCGTCGGCGCTGTAGCCCAACTCCAGCCGGCGCTGCTGCTGCCAGAACACGTCGGGCGCGAGCACCACGAAGCCGTCCAGCGCGTACTGCTCGGCCACCGCGCGGATGTGGCCGTTGACACCGAAGATCTCCTGCAGCAGCAACAGCCCCGGGCCATGGCCGGCCGGCGGCAGCGCCAGGTAGGCGTCGAAGTGGCCGGCGCTGCCGTCGATGCGGGTCCAGGTCGTGGTCACGGGCGGGTTCATGGTCGATCTCCTTCGGGGTTCAATAGCTTCTACCGCGGCGGTACTGGGCATGCACGCGCGGCGTCAGGTGGGTCTGGCGCGCCATCGCCGCCAGCGACGCGCCGGCGTGGGCATGGGTGATGGCCAGGCCCAGCGCGTCGGCCGCGTCGCGCCCGGGCAGGCCGGGCAGGCGCAGCAGCCGCGCCACCATCTGCTGCACCTGCTGCTTGCTGGCGTGGCCGTGGCCGACCACCGCCTTCTTCAACTGCAGCGCGGTGTACTCGGCCACCGGCAGCCCGCCGTGCACCAGCGAGGCCAGCGCCGCGCCGCGCGCCTGCCCGAGCAGCAGCGTGCTTTGCGGGTTGACGTTGACGAAGACGATCTCCACCGCGGCGCACACCGGCGCATAGCTGGCGATGACCTCGCGCACGCCGTCGAAGATGATCTTCAGCCGCCCCGGCAGGTCCGAGCGCGCGGCCTCGGTGGTGCGGATGGCGCCGCTGGCGACGTAGCCGATGTCGTTGCCGTCGACCTCGACCACGCCGAAGCCGGTGGCCTGCAGGCCGGGGTCGATGCCCAGGACGCGCCCCTTCATGGCTGCAGGCTCGCATACCAGCGCGCCGAATGGAAGAACACCGGCGCGGCAAAACACAGCGGCGCGACGCGGTCGAGCAGACCGACCGCGCCGGTGACCGAGCTTCGGTTGCCCCAGAAGTGCACGCCGGCGTCCTTCTTCAGCGCGCGCATCACGAAGTCGCCCAGCGTGCCGCAGGCGCCGGCCACCAGGCCCATCAGCGGCGCCTGCCACGGCCCGAACGGCGTGATCCACGCCAGCAGCGCGCCGATCAGCGCCGCGGCCAGCGCACCGGCGACCCAGGCGCGGTACGAGAACGAGCGGTCGATCAGCCGCGCCACCGGCCGGCGGCGCAGGCTGCGGCTGGCCAGCTCCTGCACGATCTGCGCGCCCACCGTCACCGCCACCAGGAACAGCAGCAGGAACGCGCCGCGGTCTTCGTAGTGCTTGAACTGCAGCAGCAGCAGCGCCGGTGCGTGGCTCAGGCCGAACACGCACACCGTGATGCCCCACTGGATCTTGGCGTTGCGCTCCAAGAAGCGCTCGGGGTCGCCGGCCAGTGCGCTGAGCACCGGGATCGCCAGGAACACGTACACCGGGATGAACACGCTGAACAGGTCGAAGCTGCGCGTGGCCACCAGCAGGTACTGCGCCGGCAGCACGATGAAGAAGGCGGCGATCAGCCCGCGGTGGTCGCTGCGCCGGGTGGGCGCCAGCGTGATGAACTCGCGCAGCGCGATGAACGACAGCAGCCCGAACAGCAGCGTGGCGCCCAGCGCGCCCGACAGCCACGACAGCCAGAACACCACCGTGCCGATCCACAACGCGCGCAGGTCGCGCACCAGCCGCTGTTCGCCGGGGCTGTGCTCGTCGTGCTGCGTGCGATGGGTGCGCAGCGCCAGCGCGATCGTGACCAGCCCGAGCAGCCCGAACAGGATCACGAACAGCAGCGCGACCTGCTGCTGCACCCCCAGCGCGCGCAGCGTGTTCATGGCGCCACCGGGCGCAGCGCGACCACCGCGTCGCGTGCGCGCACGAGGAAGCCGCGCTTGTCCTCGCCCGGCTGCAGTTGCAGCGGCGCGCCGAAGGTCACGGTGCACAGGATCGGCACCGGCACGACCTCGCCCTTGGGCATCACGCGCTGCACGT